>JAICSC010000193.1 GCA_025937085.1 Nocardioides sp. | reverse complement strand
GTGGGCGCCTTCGATCGGTGAGGTACCGGTGAGGTTGAGGTGATCACGGACGAGCACCGCCTGACCGATCTCCAGGCCGTCACGCAGGCAGCCGTTCGCATTGGTGAGGACGGCGAGCGTGCAACCCGCGGCAGCGGCCGTCCGGACGCCGTGGACGACCGGGCGCAGGCCATGGCCTTCGTAGAGGTGCGTGCGGCCTTCCAGCACCAGCACCGGCACGCCGCCGACGTCGCACGACGCGATCCGGCCGCGGTGCCCCTCGGCGGTCGGTGCCAGGAACCCGGGTACGTCGGTCATGGGGACGTCCGCGACGGGATCCCCGAAGGCGCGCGCGGCGGGACCCCAACCTGAACCGAGCACGACGACGGCACGATGCCGCGGGACGCCGGTCACGGCGGCGATGCGCTCGGCGGCCAGCTCGGCCGACTCCTGGGCCAGCGCGGCCGACTGGTGCGGGTCCGTCACGTGCTCAACGTAGCGAGGGTTGCCGGCGTCGGGCACGCGTGAGGTCGTGGACCCCGACGGCGATCGCGAGGCCGATGAAGCAGAGCGCCGCGATCACCGCGTTCCGCAGCGCGTCGGCGTACGACGCGCTGCCGGAGCCGGTCAGCGAGTTGAAGAACACGGTGCCGATCACGGCCTGCCCGATTGCGAGCCCGATCCGCTGGCCGGTCTGCAGCACGCCGCCGGCCGTGCTGCCCATGAGCGGGTCGACGTCCATCAGCGCCAACGTCTGGTTCGGGGTGATCACCGCGCCTTGGCCGCACCCCATCACGAACAGGGGCAAGGCCAGCGCGAGGGCGGCGTGGCCGGCCGGGACGTGTGGCGCGATCAGCGCCAGGGCCACCGCGCCGACCCCGAACGTGACCGCGCCCGCCACCACGAGCGGCCGGCCGACCCGGGTCACCACGCGCCCGACAAGCGGTGCCGAGATGCCGGCCCCGACGGCGTACGCCGTGACGCCGAGCGCCGACTCGACGGCCGTGTATCCGAGACCCCGTTGGTAGTAGAGCGCCAGCACCAGCGGCAGTCCCGCCATCGCCGGGAAGAACGTGAGGGCCAGGGTGGTCCCCGCGACGTAGGACGGCCGACGGAACAGGCGCAGGTCGACCAGCGGGTCACGGACCTGGTCGGTCAGCCGCCGCTCACGACGCAGGAACAGGCCGAACAGCACCGCTGCGGGCACGCCCAGCCAGGCGAGCTGGGTGTCGTGGGCGACGTCGTACTCCACGCAGGCGAACAGCACGCAGAACGTGGCGAGGCCGAGGAGCCCGGCGCCGAGCAGGTCCAGCCGATGGGGGACGGTCTCGGTCGGCGCGGGCAGCAGCCGGCGTGCCAGCAGGATCACGACCACCGCGATCGGGATGTTGACGAAGAAGACCAGCCGCCAGCCCAGGGTCGGTCCGCCGAGCCCGATCAGGGCGCCGCCCACCAGGGGTCCGATCGCGGTCCCGAGCCCGACGGTCGTGCCCAGGACGCCGAACGCGCGCCCCCGGTCCGACCCGTGGAACATCTGCTGCACCAGCCCGGAGGTCTGCGGGTTGATCAGCCCGCCGAACAGACCCTGCAACACGCGGGCGCCGATCAGGATCCCGGCGCCGGGCGCGAGACCGGACAGCAGAGAGGTGACGGCGAACCCTGCCACGCCGACCTGGAACATCACCCGGCGGCCGCGGTCGTCGCCGAGCTTCCCGCCGAGCACCGGCACCAGCCCGAAGGCCAGCGTGTAGCCGGAGACGATCCACTGGAGCTGCGCGTTCCCGGCGTGGAGGTCGCGGCCGATGGACGGCAGCGCGACGTTGGTGACGCTGACGTCGAGGAGCGTCATGAACATCGCGCTGCAGCAGACGACCAACGCGATCCAGCGACCGCGTCCGTCGTCGGGTGTCACTGCCCGATCGTGTCAGACGCGCGTTCCGGATCGGGCAGGTGAGATCACGAGAGGGGTACGCGGGGCGCCCGCTGCCCGGCGTACCCCTCCGCTCGTGTGCCCAGCTCGTGTGCCCAGCTCGTGGGCCCAGCCCGTAGGCCCAGCTCGTGGGCCCAGCTCTGGGCCCGTCGAGGCTGGGCTCAGCCGGCCCGGACCAGCTCCGGCTCGGGCTCGACCACCGACCCGCGCGGGCGGTCGATCCGGCCCGGCCACCAGGCGCGCTCACCGAGCAGTACCAGCGCCGCAGGCAGGATCACCAGCCGGATCAGCGTGGCGTCGACCAGGATGGAGGTGGCCAGGGCCACGCCCATCATCTTCATCTCCATCATGCTCAGCGTCGCGAAGAGGGCGAAGACGGAGACCATCACCGCCGCGGCACTGGCGACGACGCCCCCGGTCTCGCTGATGCCCTTCTGGACGGCCAGCCTGGCGGGCAGCCCGCGTGTGACGTGCTCTCGAATGCGGGCCAGGACGAACACGTTGTAGTCCATCGACAGCCCGACCAGGATCACCATCACGAACAGCGGGATCCAGTCGATGACGAATCCCGGGCTGGTGAAGCCGAGCGGTCCGGCGAACCAGCCGTGCTGGAAGACCAGCGTCAGGACTCCGAACGAGACCCCCACCGACAGCAGGTTGAGCGCCGACGACAGAGCCGCCACGACCAGGCTGCGGAAGGCCATCGACATCATCACCAGCGTCAGCAGCAGCACGAACCCGATCACGAACGGCAGCCGGTCGGACTGCTGCGTCGCGAAGTCGAGCGACTCGGCAGGGTCGCCGCCCACCGCGTGCTCCACGTGCAGATCGGAGACCGCCTGCGGCACCAACGAGCTCCGCAGCTCGGTGACCGCCTGGGCCGAGCGGTGGTCGGAGAACTCGAACGGGATCGGCAGGGTCAGCATCGACGTGGTGCGGTCCGCGGAGGTCCGCACCGCGCCCGGGCCGGGAGGGGCGAACAAGTGGGTCGACTGCGCCCGGTCCGCGACCGAGTGGAGGGCCGAGACCATCCGGTCCCGGTTCGCCGGGGATCCGTGCAGCACGACGGTCGCGGTCGTGCCCTGCGCGGGGAACGCCGCGCTCACCTGCTGGAAGGTCTGCACCTCCGGGATGTCCTGGGGCAGGGTCTCCAGGCTGGCGTCGTGCAGCTTCATGCTCAGCGACGGGGCGGCCACCGCGACCAGCGCGGCGAGCGACACGACCAGGGCCGCGACGGGACGTCGTACGACGGGCGCCAGGACGCGACGGCTGATCCCGCCCTGACCCAGCCGACGACGCATCCGGCGGTTGACGCGCCACAGCAACGGCAGTCGAGGCCTGTCCACCCAGCGACCCAGCTTGACCAGGAGCGCCGGGAGGACGGTGACCGAGCCGACCACCGCCACGGCGACGACCACGATCGACCCCGAGGCGAGCGAGGCGAAGGTCGCGCTGCCGGCGATGAAGAGTCCGGCCATGCACGCGATCACGGCGGCCCCGGAGACCAGGATCGAGTGGCCCGAGGTGGCCGCCGCGATCTCGACGGCGTCGCGCGTGACGTGCCCCTTCGCCCGCTCCTCACGCTCGCGCTTGAGGTAGAACAGCGAGTAGTCGACACCCACGGCCATCCCGATCAGCACGATCACGCTGCTCACGGTCGACTCGGCATGGATCAGGTGCGACATCGGGGCGGCGATGCCCATGGTGGCCGCGACCGACGTGATCGCCAGCAGCACCGGGACGCCCGCGGCGATCAGCGCGCCGAACGCAAGAAGCATCAGCAGGAGCGTGATCGGAAGGCTGATCCCTTCGGCCGAGTGGAGGTCCTCGCCCACCCGGTCGTTGATCGCGGTGTTGATCGAGTCCTCGCCGGCCTCTCTGATCGTCAGGTCGGGGTGGGCGGCCGCGACGCGGTCGGTCACCGACTGGACGGGTGCGGCGTCCTCGATCTTCGGGGCGAGCTGGATGTTGACCAGCATGGCCGTGCGGTCGTGGTTGAACACCGGTGGGTCGACGCCGGTGACACCATCGGCCCCGGCGACGTCGTGGGCGAGCTCCCGGGCGACCTCTCGGGCCTGGGTCCGGTCCAGAGGTGCACCGCCGGGCACGGTGACCAGGACGTTCTCCACCGGACCGGGGTCGAGCTGTCCGGCCGAGATCATGGCGTCCGCCCGGCCGGAGTCGCCGATCCGGTAGTCGGCGTCCGTGGTCTGCTTGGTCGGGATCAGCGCGGCGAGGGCGACCGCGATCGCGACGAAGGCGAACCAGGCGCCGATCGCGCGCCAGGGATGGGTCGCGCTCCAGCGTGCGGCGCGCAACGGCACGCGGGCCACGAGGCCGGGCCGATGAGTGGGTCGATCAGTGGGACGGTGCAGATGAGGTGACATGGCGGGCTCCTCGAGACGGTGGCTTCTGGACACGTCCAGCGTCGTGAGATCCGCCGTCCGGATCAGGAGTGGCAGGACCCGGATCAGGGGTGGGCCTGGGCCCACTGTCCGGTAGGTCCCGATCGGCCAGACTGGAGACATGACGACGGGTCGGATCGCGGGGGCGGGCCGCCTCCGCATGACGGGGTACGCCGTCCTGCAGGTGCTGCTGTCCGTCCTCGCCCTCGTGCTGTTCATCGTCGACGTGGTCGCCGTCGTCCTGTCCGTCATCGTGGTCGGGATCCCGATCCTCCTGCTGTCGGTCCCGGCGACCCGGTGGCTGGTCGACCTGCACCGCCGGATGTACGCGCGCGTGCTCGCCGAGCCGGTCCCCACGCCGTACCAGTCCACCGCCGGCACCTCGGCGCTCGAGCGGCTACGCATCGCCGGCGCGGACCCGATGAGCTGGCGCGACCTGGGGTGGCTGCTCAGCGCGCTGCCGCTGGCGCTGACCACCTCTCTGGTCGTGCTGATCCTCTTTGTGCCGGTGGTCACCGGGATCGCGTGGTGGTACGGCGTGGGGCCGATCATGGCCGCCCGTAGCCGGATCGACCGGTGGTTCCTGGCCTTCGGCACCACCGAGCGCCTCGAGCAGCGGGTCGAGACGCTGACCGAGACCCGCAACCAGTCCCTCGACCACGCCGCTGCCGAGCTGCGACGCATCGAGCGCGACCTCCACGACGGTGCCCAGGCCCGGTTGGCCGGTCTCGGGATGACGCTCGGCATGGCCGCCGAGCTCGTCGACCGCGACCCGGACGCCGCCCGCCGGATGCTGGCGGAGGCCAGGCAGACCAGCAGCGCCGCCCTGGGCGACCTGCGCGACGTCGTGCACGGCATCCATCCACCGGTGCTGGCCGACCGAGGCTTGAAGGCGGCGATCGAGGCGCTCGCGCTCGACCTGGCCGTCCCGGTCGAGGTGACCGGCCAGGCGGCCGCCACGCTGGCCGCGCCGGTGGAGTCCGCGGCGTACTTCACCGTCGCGGAGTGTCTGGCCAACGTCGCGAAGCACGCCGGGGCCTCCCGAGCCTGGGTGGAGCTCGGGGGCACGTCGGACCTGCTCTCGGTGGTCGTCGGCGACGACGGTCACGGCGGCGCCGACCCGTCCTCCGGGAGCGGGATGCGGGGGGTCGCGCGACGGCTCGCGGCGTTCGACGGCACGATGAGGGTGTCGAGCCCGACGGGCGGGCCGACCCTGGTCACGCTGGAGGTGCCGTGCGACTCGTCCTCGCCGAGGACCACGCCCTCCTCCGGGAGGGGCTGATCCGGATCCTCGAGGCGCACGACCACGAGATCGTGGCCGCCGTCGAGCACGCCGATGCGCTCACCGAGGCGCTGGCGGACCCGTCCGTGGAGGGGGCCGTCCTCGACGTACGCCTCCCGCCGTCGCACACCGACGAGGGGCTCCGGGCGGCGGTCGGGGTGCGCGCCCGACGCTCGGGCTTCCCGGTGATGGTGTTGTCGCAGTACGTCGAGCGCATCTACGCCCGCGAGCTCCTCGCCAGCGGTGAGGGCGGGATCGGGTACCTGCTGAAGGATCGCGTCGGTGACGTCGGCGAGTTCGTCGACGCCCTCGACCGGGTCGCCTCCGGTGGGACGGTGCTCGACCCGCAGGTGGTGTCTGCCGTGATGGCCCGGCAGGCGCCGGTCGAGCGGCTCACGGTCCGCGAGCGCGAGGTCCTGGGCCTGATGGCGGAGGGCCGGTCGAACGCCGCGATCGCGGGCGCGCTGTTCGTGACCGAGAAGGCAGTCGGCAAGCACACGAACAACATCTTCACCAAGCTCGACCTGCCGGTGGCGCCCGACGACAACCGGCGGGTGCTCGCGGTGCTGGCCTGGCTCGGGGTGTGAGCTAGATCGGCTCGACCAGCAGCGCCGTACCCTCCCCGGCCACCCGGGTGAGCACGATCGTGGCGGCCTCGTCGCCCCGCAGGGCCAGGCGCCTGCGCAGCTGCTCGGGGGCGACGTCGACACCGCGCTTCTTGATCGTGAGCGCTCCGATGCCCCGCTCGCGCAGCGCGGCACGCAGCTGCTTCTCGCGGTAGGGCAGCTCCTCGACGACCCGGTAGCTGCGGGCGAACGGCGTGTGGAACGCAGCGTCACCGGTGACGTAGGCGATCCTCCGGTCGACCAGGTGGCCCCGCACTCCGGCGGCCACGGCAGTGACGAGCCCCGCCCGGATCACGGCACCGTCCGGCTCGTAGAGGAACGCGGCGACCCGGCCGACGTCGGCGCCCGGGTCGTCCTCATCGGTCAGGGTGGCCAGGCCGCCGCGGCCGATCACCGTGGCCCGCCGCCGGGCGGTGGCCAGGATGGGGGACCACAGCACGGCCTCCTTCACCTCACCGCCGTCGCTGACCCACTCGGACTCGACTCCGTCGGGGACCAGGGAGTGCGGGATGCCGGGAGCGACCTTCACGCACGCTCGTCCGGTCAG
>JAICSC010000011.1 GCA_025937085.1 Nocardioides sp. | reverse complement strand
GCGGCCGACGACCTGCCGCGGCTCGCCCAGGAGATCCGCGCCGAGCTGGTCGAACGGGTGACCGAGCGCGGTGGTCACCTCGGTCCCAACCTCGGCGTCGTCGAGCTGTCCATCGCACTGCATCGGGTCTTCCGGTCGCCGCACGACGCCCTGGTGTGGGACACGGGACACCAGGCGTACGTCCACAAGATGCTCACCGGCCGGGTGCCCGGCTTCACCCGGTTGCGTCAGCGTGGCGGGCTCTCCGGCTACCCGAACCGGTCCGAGAGCGTCCACGACATCGTCGAGAACTCCCACGCCTCGACCGCCCTGTCGTACGCCGATGGGCTGGCCAAGGGCTTCGCCCTCGCCGGCACGCCGGAGCGACGGATCGTCGCCGTCGTCGGCGACGGCGCGCTGACCGGGGGAATGGCGTGGGAGGCGCTGAACAACATCGGCGCCGCTCCGGAACGCCCGGTCGTCGTGGTGCTCAACGACAACGGCCGTTCCTACGACCCGACTGCCGGGCGACTGCCCCGGCACCTGGCCGAGCTCCGCGAGCACACCGCCGCCGGCAACCTCTTCGAGGCGCTCGGGTTCGTCTACCTCGGTCCGGTCGACGGCCACGACGTCGGCATGGTCGAGCGTGCCCTACGTGCGGCCCGCGTGGTGCATCACCCCGTGGTGGTCCATGTCGTGACCCGCAAGGGAGAGGGCTACCCGCCTGCCGAGCACGACGAGGCCGACCGGTTCCACACCGTGTCTCCTGCGGGCGCCGGCTCCACCGCGCCGGGCTGGACCAGCATCTTCGGAGCAGAGCTCGAACGGCTCGGGGACGAGCGGAGCGACCTGGTCGCGGTCACCGCGGCGATGATGCGGCCGACCGGGCTGTACCCGTTCGGACGGCGCTTCCCGGACCGGGTCTTCGATGTCGGCATCGCCGAGCAGCACGCCGTCACCTCGGCCGTCGGCCTCGCGACGGCGGGCATGCATCCCGTGGTCGCCATCTACGCGACGTTCCTCAACCGCGCCTTCGACCAGGTGCTGATGGACGCCTCCCTGCATCGGGCACCGATCACGTTCGTGCTGGACCGGGCGGGGATCACCGGCCCCGACGGCGCGTCCCACCACGGGATCTGGGACCTGGGACTGTTCGGGCTCGTGCCGGACGCCCGCGTCGCGGCTCCCCGCGACGGCGAGCGGCTGTGCGACCTGCTCCGCGAGTGTGTCGACTACGACGGGCCGAGCGTCCTCCGGTTCCCGCGTGGCTCGTGCCCGCCCTGCGTCGAGGCCGTCGGTCGTTGGGGGAGCGCCGACGTGCTGAGGGAGGGCTCCGCCGACGACGTCCTGGTGCTCGCGGTCGGTCCGCTCGCGGGGTGCGCGCTGGAGGCCGCGAACCGCCTGGAGGGCGATGGGCTCGACGTCACCGTCGTCGACCCGCGCTGGGTCCTCCCCATCGACCCCGAGCTCGCAGCGAAGGCAGCGGCGTACCGGCTGGTGGTCACGGTCGAGGACGCCGCACCCTCCGGGGGTTTCGGCGACCAGGTGAGTCGCGCCCTGCGCGCTCTCGCCGGGCCGGACGCCCCGAGGCTGCGAGGCCTCGCCCTGCCGGAGCGGAGGTTCCTCCCGGCCGGCACCCGGGCCGAGCTGCTGTCGGCCGCCGGTCTGGATGCCGACGGGATCACCGCCGCCGTCCGGTCCCCATAACGCCGAAGTGGGACTTCTCCCGCGCCCAAGTGGGACTTCTCCCGCGCCCAAGTGGGACTTGCGAGCCCTCAGTCCGGTAGGGCGCTCGGCACGATGGTCACGCAGTACGGCGCCGTGGACGTCCACGACTGCTCGCCGATGACCTGGGCGACCTGTCCGTAGGACCCGTCGCGGAGGCCTGGGAGGTTCTTGTCGGTGAAGTCCGCGCGAGGCGCCACCAGCAGGTGGGGCTGCACGCCGGTGTCCTCGGCCAGCACCGCGGAGAACTCCCACCTCGACCGCGGAGAAGTCCCACGTCGGCGGGTTTACCGGGTTGTCGGCGGGGGTTTGTAGGGTCGGTGAACGTGCCCGACCCGACCAGCCCCGACCAGACCGGCGAGGCGATGATCTCGGCCCGCGAGCTGCGGAAGTCCTTCACCAGCCGGGAGGGCGTCACCGTGGAGGCGGTCAAGGGCATCGACATCGACGTACGCCGGGGTGAGGCGTTCGGCTTCCTCGGTCCGAACGGTGCCGGCAAGTCCTCCACGATGCGGATGATCGCGGCGGTCTCCCCGGTGAGTGGGGGCGAGCTGAGGATCCTCGGGATGGACCCCTCCGAGCACGGCCCGGCGATCCGGTCGCGGCTCGGCGTCTGCCCGCAGGAGGACACTCTCGACAACGAGCTGAACGTCTTCGACAACCTCTACATCTACGGCCGCTACTTCGGCATCCCCAAGCGCGAGGTACGCGAGCGCGCCGAGGAGCTGCTGGACTTCGTCCAGCTGACCGAGAAGGCGAGGTCCAAGGTCGAGGATCTCTCCGGCGGCATGAAGCGCCGACTCACCATCGCCCGCTCCCTGATCAACCGGCCCGAGATCCTGCTCCTCGACGAGCCGACCACCGGCCTCGACCCGCAGGCGCGGCACGTGCTATGGGACCGGCTGTTCCGGCTCAAGCAGCAGGGCGTGACCCTGGTGATCACCACCCATTACATGGACGAGGCCGAGCAGCTGTGCGATCGACTCGTGGTGATGGACCGTGGCGTGATCGCGGCCGAAGGCTCCCCGCTCGACCTGATCCGCCAGCACTCCACCAGGGAGGTGGCCGAGCTGCGCTTCCCGGTCGGCGACCACGACCCCACGGCGGAGAAGATCGCCGACCTCGGCGAGCGGGTCGAGGTGCTCCCCGACCGGATCCTGGTCTACAGCGAGGACGGCGAGCACGTGCTCGAGCAGGTCCACGAGCGCGGCCTGCGGCCCGTCGCCACGCTGGTACGCCGCTCCACCCTCGAGGACGTGTTCCTCCGGTTGACCGGCCGGACGCTGGTGGACTGATGGTCTCGACACGCTCGACCACCGACGGGCAGGGCTCGACCGACGGGGTCGTCCGCGACGACCGACGGCTCTCGACGTGGCGGGGCATCGTCCGGCAGTACGACTACTGGTGGACCGTCTACAAGCGCACCTGGAAGGGCTCGGTCGTCACGTCGTTCGCGTCCCCGCTGTTCTACGTGCTGGCGATGGGCGTGCTGCTCGGCGGCTTCGTCCACGTCAGCCCGAGCCGGCTCGAGGGAGCCACGTCGTACCTCGCCTTCATCGTGCCCGGACTGATCGCGGCCCAGGCGATGCAGACGGCGATGTTCGAGACGACGTACCCGGTGATGGGCGCGCTCAAGTGGCACAAGAGCTTCTACGCCCAGCTCGCGAGCCCGCTGGAGGCTCGCGACCTGGCCAACGCGATGCTGGTGTTCACGCTGTGCCGGATCGGCGCGACGTGTGGCGTGTACTTCCTGGTGATGGCCCCGTTCGGCGTCTTCGCGTCCTGGTGGGGCCCGGTGCTGGCCTGGCTGGCCACGATGCTGGTGGGGATGGCGTTCGCGACCTGGACCTTCGCGTTCAGCGCGCACATCCGCAGCGAGGCGTCGTTCGGTCTGATCTTCCGGCTGGGGCTCATCCCGCTGTTCCTGTTCTCCGGCTCGTTCTTCCCGATCACCAACCTCGGGCCGGTGCTGGAGTGGGTCGCGCGCCTGACACCGCTGTGGCACGGAGTGAACCTGACCCGGATGCTCTGCCTCGACCACGTCGACGGGTCCACCGCGCTCGTCAACTCCGTCGTCCTGCTGGCGGTGATGGGTTCCGGCTGGTGGGTGGCCGCGCGCTCCCTGGCCAGGAGGGTGGCGACATGACCGACGTCCGTACGCCGACGTCGGCCGCCGCGACCTCGTCGCCGCTGCGCCCGCTCGAGGGCACCCGCCTGCTGGTCCTGCGCAACTACGTCACCTACAAGAGCGCCTGGAAGCTCTTCCTCACCGGCTTCCTCGAGCCCGTCTTCTACCTGTTCTCGATCGGGATCGGCGTCGGCAAGCTGATCCATGCCTTCGACCTCAACGGTCACGCCATCCCGTACGCCGAGTTCGTCGCGCCCGGCATGCTGGCGGCGTCGGCGTTCAACGGCGCGCTGATGGACAGCACCTTCAACGTGTTCTTCAAGCTGCGCTATGAGCACTTGTACGACCAGATGCTGGTGACTCCGCTGACGACCTCCGACATCGCCCGGGGCGAGATCATCTGGGGTCAGCTCCGGGGCGCGTCGTACTCCCTGGCCTTCCTGGTCGTGATGTGGGCGATGGGGCTGGTCCACTCCTGGTGGGCGTTGCTGGCGTTCCCGGCGACCCTGCTGATCGGCTTCGCGTTCAGTGCGGTCTGCATGGGTCTGACGACCTGGATGACCTCCTGGCAGGACTTCGACAAGATCACCTTGGTCCAGCTGCCGCTGTTCCTGTTCTCGGGCACGTTCTTCCCGGTCACCGCGTTCCACGGGGTGCTGCGGTGGGTCGTCGAGGCGACGCCTCTCTACCGCGGCGTCGTCTTGTGCCGCGAGCTCACGACCGGGGTGATCAGCTGGGAGTCCGGGGTCTCGGTCGTCTACCTCGTGCTGATGGGCGCGATCGGGCTCCTCGTCGTACGCCGCCGGCTCGACTCGCTGCTCCTCACCTGAGCTGAACCGACCCACCCAAGGAAGGTCCTGCGTCGCGTAGGTCTGGCCGTTGGTGGCTCGCCACCCCGAGACACCGATCCGGTGGAAGTGTCGGCTCAAGATGTTCGTCCGGTGACCAGGCGAGGTCATGATGGTGCCGTGAGGCATACCGAGTTCTGGGCGCGGATGGAGTCCGCCCTCGGCCCGGCGTACGCCCGAGCCTGGGCCGACCGGTTCGTCATCGACGAGCTGGGAGAGCGCACCGCCCAGCAGGCACTAGATGCCGGCGAGCCCCCGAAGAAGGTCTGGGCGGCCGTCTGGCGGACCCTCGAGCTGCCGGCCTCGGAGCGGTGACGCGCTTTCGACCCGCGTGACCGGCAGACTGGCCCGCGTCATGGCTCCCGCTGCACCCGAGAACGACGTACCGTCCCCGAGCGACCGCGATCCCCGCGACGTCCGCGATCCCCGCGACGTCCGCGAGGCCACGGCGACGATGAACCTCGCGCTCCGCATCGGCGAGCTGTTGCTCTCCTCAGGCGCCGGGGCGTCCGACGTGAGTGCGGCGATGCGCAACGTCGCCTGGGCGTGCGGCCTGCGGGGGTACACGGCCGACGTCATGTTCAACGAGCTGACGATGAGCCAGCAGTCCTCGCCCGAGCAGCCGGCTCTGATCCAGATCCGGCACGTGCGGTACCGGGAGGTCGACTACGGCGACCTGACGGAGGTCGACCACCTCATGCGCGCCCTGGTCGCGGGGCATATCGACCGGGCCGAGGCCACCACCCGGCTCAACCGCATCATCTCCTCGGGCCACTCGCGGCCGCGTTGGTCGGTCACGGTGGCGCTGGGGGTGATGGGGGGAGGCGTCGGCCTGGTGCTGGGCGGCGACTGGCTGGTGGTGGCCGTGGCCGCAGTGGCGGCGATGCTGGTCGACCGGATGCAGCGGCAGATGGGGCAACGTCGGCTCCCGGCGTTCTACCAGCAGGTCGCCGGCGGGCTGCTCGCGACGCTGATCACGGTGGGGGTCGCGGCGACCCCCACGGACGTCTCACCGAGCCTCGTGATCTCGACCAGCATCATCATGCTGCTTGCCGGGGTGAACTTCCTGGGCGCGATCCAGGACGCCCTGACCGGGTTCCCGGTGACCGCCGGCGCCCGGATCCTGGAGGCGTTCCTGGCGACCGCCGGTGTCGTCGCCGGGGTGAGTGGTGGGCTGCAGGTCGCCGACGGGCTCGGCATCGAACTCGGCCGGGTGAACCCCGGCGCCTACTCGATCGCCGACATCCCGGTGATGGTGGTGGGCGGCGCCGTCGCTGCCGCGGCGTACGCGTTCGCGGCGTACGCGCCGACCCGCGCCCTCGCCCCGATCGGGCTGGTGGCGGCGGTGGCGATCGCGGTGTACGCCGTGGCGCTGCAGCGCGGTGTCGGGATCGCGTGGTCGTCGGCCGTGGCGGCACTGCTCCTGGGCCTGGTCAGCTATCCCGTCGCGGCCCGCACCCGGATCCCCACCCTGGTCGTGGTCGCGGCCGGCATCACGCCGTTCCTGCCCGGTCTGTCGATCTACCGCGGGCTGACCCTGCTGGCCACCGACTCCAGCCGGGCCCTGCTCGCGATGGTCACTGCGGCGACGATCGCGATCGCGCTGAGCTCGGGGGCGATCCTGGGGGAGTACGTCGCCCAGCCGATCCGGCGCGAGGCACATCGCCTGGAGAGCAAGCTGGCCGGACCGCGTCTGGTCGGTCCGCACACCGTGCGCGCGGTGCGCGGGCTGCGGCGGCGCCGCGCGAGGACTCGCCAGGGGGGCTAGGACTGGGCCAGCCGCTTCTCGAACTGTGCCCAGACCTGGTGGATCTCGAATCCCAGGGCGACGTTGATCGCGACCATCTGCGCGTTGACCTCGGCGTTGCTCGTCTGGATGTAGTGCCGGTCGGGGAACCGCTCGGCGAGCAGCCGTAGCTGCGCGCACTTGACCGCCATCCCGAGGCGATGCCCGCGATGGTCGGGGTGCACGAGCGTGCCGTACTGGTCGACGTGCCGGAAGTCGGCGCCGGGCACCGAAGCGTCGGCGTACGCCACCACCGTGGCGTCGTGCAGGGCGAGGCCCGTGACGGACACCCGGCCCGCGTCCGCGCGTTCGCGGTCCAGGGCATCGAGGTCCGCCACGGTGTCACGCCCTACCTCGAGCTCCAGGTCACCGTGGGGCATCTCCACGACCATGAGGTTGCGGACATCGACGTACGACGCGCGCAGCTCGGCCGGAACCGGGCCGACGACCGCGCGGATCTCGTAGTCGCGGTGGTACGGCGCCGCCTCGGCCTCGAGCCGGGCGAGTCGGTCGAGGGCGGGCGGCAAGGTGAGTCGCCGCTCGATCTCGGTCATGACCAGGGTGTAGCCGTGCTGCTCGGCGAAGATGCGGTTGCCCTCCAGCCGGTCGCCGACGCGCGCCTGCGCCTGGATGATCCTCCGCCCTCGGGCGAGTGCATGGTCCTCGAGATGGGCGAGCAGATGGCTACCGACTCCCTGCCGCCGGTGGCGCGGGTCGACCCACAGCAGCGCCTGTGCCACCTCGAGGTTGTCACGAGTGCTGCCCATGAGGATCCACTCGCCGACCATCCGGTCGCCGACGAACGCGCCGTAGGCCTCGAAGAGCGACGACGTGTCGCCGGAGCTGAGCAAGGCGATGCCGTCCTCGCGCGAGTACAGCGCGGCGTCGGGGTCCTCGGCGAGCTCCGCCGCGGCGTACACCTCCTGGAAGCCGTCCATGTCGGCCTCGCTCGCGGGGTCGAGGCGACGGATCAGCAGCTCGGACACGGATCTCACGGTGACGGGCGCTCTTCCGGCGGCGCAAATGGTTTGTGCGGCGGGGTTGTGCGGCGTGTCGGGTCGGGATCGAACACGTGTTCGGCTTAGATGGGGATCAGCACTGGGGTCGATCCGGTCGGTTCTCCACAGCCCGTACGCCGCGTGAGGCGGGCTGTCGGCGGGCCGGTCTAGCGTCTGGCCCGACGACGAAGACCGATCCGATGGCAGCACGGCGAGACGGGACGACGGGTCCCGGACAAGGATGGACAGACATGGCTGGAGATCGCGACCAGGCGCTCAACGTGGCGCTCGCGCAGATCGAGAAGCAGTTCGGCAAGGGCTCGGTGATGCGGCTGGGCGATGAGACCCGGGCGCCGCTCGAGGTGATCCCGACCGGCTCGATCGCCCTCGACGTCGCGCTCGGACTGGGCGGCCTGCCGCGCGGTCGGGTGGTCGAGATCTACGGTCCCGAGGCTTCCGGGAAGACTACGGTGGCTCTTCACGCCGTCGCCAATGCGCAGCGTGCCGGCGGCATCGTGGCCTTCATCGACGCCGAGCACGCGCTCGACCCGGAGTACGCCAAGGCCCTCGGCGTCGACACCGACGCGCTGCTGGTCAGCCAGCCCGACTCCGGTGAGCAGGCACTGGAGATCGCTGACATGCTGGTCCGCTCCGGCGCCCTGGACCTGGTCGTCATCGACTCGGTGGCCGCGCTGGTGCCTCGTGCCGAGATCGAGGGCGAGATGGGCGACAGCCATGTCGGCCTGCAGGCCCGGCTGATGAGCCAGGCGCTTCGGAAGATGACCGGTGCGCTGAACAACTCCAACACCACGGCAATCTTTATCAACCAATTGCGTGAAAAGATCGGAGTCATGTTCGGGTGCTGCTCAGGGGACAGCCAGGTGACGCTCGCGGACGGCACCAAGCGACGCATCGACCAGATCGTCAGGCAAAAACTCCCCGTCGAGGTCTTGACCTACGACTGCGACTCAGATGCCGTCGTCGCGCGGAAAGTCATCAAGTGGTTCGACAACGGACCCACCGATCGCTTTCTCCGGTTCCAGGTGGCTCGACCCATGGGCCCAGGCGCACCCATCGGCTTCGCTCTCACGTCCAATCACCTCGTTCGTACTCCTGGGGGCTGGCGCGAGGCTGGTGAGCTCATTGTCGGCGACCGGGTGATGGAGGCGGTGCCGCACTACCTGTCCGACCGGCAGTGGCAGTTCGTCCTTGGCGGTCTCATGGGCGACGGTGCGCTCTCGCCGGCCGCCAACGGACTCGCGGCGCGGTTGCGGTGGGGACACGGGAAGAAGCAAGCCGCCTATGGGGACTGGAAGGCATCGATGCTCGGCAACTTGACGGTGTGCCGAACCACGAACGCCAAGGGGGCGGTCTTCCATGACTTCCAACCGATGGCAGAGCTGGCCGAGCTTCGTCGTGTGGTCTACATGGGGAACGGGAAGAAGACGATCACCAATGACCACCTGAAGGCCCTGACTCCGCTCGGACTGGCCGTCTGGTTCATGGACGACGGCACCTTCACTGTGCGCTCGAAGGGACTGCAGGCGCGGACGCAGGATGGCTCGGGTCGGGTGGAGATCTGCGTCGAAGCCTTCACGGAGGGCTCGCAGCAACGTGTCGTCGATTACCTGCGCGACACGTGGGGTCTTGACGTTCGCCTCCGTCATGCAGGACAGCGCAATGTGGCGGTGCTGACTTTCCCCACTGCCGCTTCCGCGCGCTTCTTGAAGCTTGTCGCCCCGTACATTCATCCTTCGATGGACTACAAGCTGCTCCCGCATCTGCGTGGTCGATTCGCCGTGCAGCCCGAGTTCGTCGAGCCGACACAGAAACTGATGCCGCTGCCCATTCTCTCGATCAAGTCGCAGGAGCCGGTGTCGGGCAGCACTCACCGTTTCGACATCGAGGTGGAAGGCACGCACAACTACTTCGCCGACGGCGTGATGGTGCACAACTCGCCCGAAACGACGACGGGTGGACGTGCATTGAAATTCTATTCTTCGGTTCGCTTGGACGTCCGTCGCATCGAGACGCTCAAGGACGGCACCGACATGGTCGGCAACCGCACCCGGGTCAAGGTCGTGAAGAACAAGGTCAGCCCTCCGTTCAAACAAGCGGAGTTCGACATCATGTATGGCAAGGGAATCAGTCGCGAGGGTGGTCTGATCGACGTCGGTGTCGAGGCGGGACTCGTCCGCAAGGCCGGCGCCTGGTACACCTACGAGGGCGACCAGCTCGGCCAGGGCAAGGAGAACGCGCGGCAGTTCCTGGCCGACAACCCCGACCTGGCCAACGAGCTGGAGAAGCGGATCCTGGAGAAGCTCGGTGTCGGTCCCACCGTCGACACCCCGGCCGAGGGCGGCGACGACCTGTCCGACGAGCCGATCGGCGTCGATGACTTCTGAGGCCTGGGCCGGCGACGTCGGGAAGGGGGTCCGCGCCTGGAGGGGCGAGCCCTCTCCCGACGTCGAGCAGGAAGGACCCGACGCCGACCCCGAGTCCGTGGCTCGCACGATCCTGCTCGACGCGCTGACGGGCCAGGCGCGCAGCCGCAAGGAGCTTCGCGACAAGCTGGCGAAGAAGGATGTGCCCGACGACCTGGCCGAGCGGCTGCTCGACCGCTTCACCGAGGTCGGGCTGGTGGACGACGAGGCGTTCGCGCGGTCGTGGGTGGAGAGCCGACAGCGCAGCCGTGGCCTCGCCCGCCGTGCGCTGGCGCAGGAGCTGCGGCGCAAGGGCGTCGACGACGAGACCGCGCGCACGGCGCTCGACGACCTCGATCCCGACCAGGAGGAGCAGGCCGCACGTCTGCTCGTCCGCAAGAAGCTCCGGTCGATGCGCGGCGTCGGCCACGCGACCGCGACCCGGAGACTGGCCGGGCTGCTGGCTCGCAAGGGCTATCCGGCCGGGCTGGCGTTCGCAGTGGTGCGTGACGAGCTCGGTTCGGTGGAGGAGGACGAGCCGTCCGACATGATGTGACCGTGAGCGCGCATCTCCACCGCCTGGCGGCCGGTCCCGTCGACCTGACCTCGATCCCGACCGACGACACACCCGGCTTCGAAGGCGGCAAGAAGGACGGTACGGCCGCGTTGGCCTCCCTCGCCGACGAGCTGTCCGACCTCCAGGAGCGGCTGTTCGCCGAGCGCAGCGCGGGCTCGCGGCGCCGGGTCCTGCTCGTCCTCCAGGGCATGGACACCTCGGGCAAGGGCGGCGTGCTCCGCCACACAGTGGGCCTGGTCGACCCTCAGGGCGTGAAGATCACCAGCTTCAAGGCCCCGACCGACGAGGAGCGCAAGCACCACTTCCTGTGGCGCATCCGCAACGCGGTGCCGCAGCCCGGGTACGTCGGGGTCTTCGACCGGTCCCACTACGAGGACGTGCTGATCGTGCGGGTGCACGGGATGGCCGACCCCGAGACGATCGAGCGCCGGTACGCCGAGATCAACGAGTTCGAGGCCGAGCTGGGCGCCGATGGCGTCGTCATCGTCAAGTGCATGCTCCACGTCTCCGCGGCCGAGCAGAAGGAGCGGCTGCTCGCAAGGCTCGACCACGCCGACAAGTACTGGAAGTTCAACCCCGGAGACATCGACGAGCGCAAGCGGTGGGGCGACTACCGCACGGCGTACGAGATCGCGCTGGAGCGCACCAACACCGAGATCGCGCCCTGGTACGTCGTGCCGTCGGACAGGAAGTGGTACCGCAACCTGGTCATCGGCCGGCTGTTGCTCGAGCATCTGCGTGCCATGGCCCTGCGGTGGCCGCCGGCCGAATTCGACGTCGACGAGCAGCGGCGCCGACTGCTCGAGGAGGCTCCGGTCGCGTGATCGACACGGTCCGGGTGACGCGCTACGTCACGCCGCTGCGCGAGGGAGGCAGCCTGCCGGGCATCGTCGAGGGTGACGACCTGGGCACCTACGTGTGCAAGTTCCGCGGCGCGGGCCAGGGCGTCCGGGTCCTCGTCGCCGAGGTGATCGTGAGCGCGCTGGCCACCCGGCTCGGGCTGAGCACGCCGCGGCTGGTCGCCCTCGACCTCGACCCGGAGATCGCGCGCTACGAGGCCGACGAGGAGGTCCAGGACCTGCTCAACGCGAGCCCCGGGCTCAACCTCGGGATCGACTTCCTGCCCGGCGCGTTCGGCTACGAGGGCGAGGCCAGCACGCCGCCGGACGTCGCCGCCCGGATCCTCTGGCTCGATGCGTTCACGGCGAACGTCGACCGCACCTGGCGCAACCCGAACCTGCTGCTCTGGCACGGGGACGCCTGGGTGATCGACCACGGCGCCGCCCTCTACTTCCACCACGCCTGGGAGGCCGGAGTCGGCGACCCCGCCAGGTTCGCGGCGCAGCGGTGGGACGTCGGCGAGCACGTGTTCGGTGGGTACGTCGACCGGCTGGCCGCGACCGACGCCATGGTCGACCTGAGCGAGGATGACCTGGCCGGCTGCGTCGCCGGGGTCCCTGACGCCTGGCTCGAGCCGGTGCCGGGAGCCGAGACCCCCGATGCCCTGCGCGCGGCGTACGTCTCGTTCCTGTCGGCCCGTCTCGCCACGCGCGCCTGGCTGCCGGGGGTGTCGGCGGCATGAGGTCCGCAACGACCGCGATGCCCTATCAGCCCTATCAGCCGTATCAGTACGTCGTGCTGCGCTGCGTGCCTCGGGTCGACCGGGAGGAGTTCGTCAACGTGGGCGTGGTCCTCTACTGCGAGGAGGCGACCTACCTCCAGTCGGCCTGGAGCGTCGACCGCGAGCGCCTCGAAGCGCTCGCTCCAGGACTGGACGTCGATGCGGTCTGCGAAGGGCTCGAGTTCGTCCGTGCCGTCTGCGCGGGTGACGAAACCGTAGGGGCGGTGGCGAGCAAGCCGACGGGTCAGCGGTTCGGCTTCCTCAAGGCGCCTCGCAGCACGGTGCTCCAGCCGAGCCCCGTGCACGGCGGTGTGACCACCGACCCGGGACGCCAGCTGGAGCACCTGCTGGAGCGCTTCGTCGGTTAGGGCGTGTCCCGCCCCAGCCGTCCGGTGAGCAGGGAACCGTCCGTCAGACCGGCACCAGCTCGACGGCGCCGACGGCGTACCGCGCGAGGACCGTGCGAGCCACCGCTTCGTGCACCCCGAGTGGCTCGGCCACGGCCACCGCGCCGGCCTCGAGCGCGAGCTCCTTGGCGCGGTCGGGCAGGAAGCCAGGTGCCAGGAACAGCGAGGCGACCGCGATGTGGCGACGCCCCTCCTTGCGGAAGGCCCGCACGGCCTCGCCGGTGGCCGGTGGGGCCGCCGAGGCGAACGCGGCCATCACAGGCAGCTTGTGGTGTGTCCCCCAGAGTCGGGCGAGCCGGGCGACGGACTGGTTGGCGAGCGGGTCGCTCGAGCCGGCGGCGGCGAGCACGAGGGCGTCGAGCTCGCGGACCCGGGCGGCCCTGAGCGACTCACGCATCCGGACGTCGAGCACCTCGAGGAAGCACGCCTCGAGGCCGAGGATCGACGTGGCCCGCACCTGGACGTGATCGTGTCGGTTGTCCGCCTCGGCCACGACAGCCGGTACGTCGACCTTCGCGTGGAACGCCTCGGTCAGTAGCAGCGGCACGACCACGACCTCCTCGAACCTCGCCCGGGCGAGCTTGTCGACGACCGTGTTCAACGACGGCTTCGACAGGTCCAGGAACGCGGTCTCGATCCGCAGGTCGGGGCGCAGGGCGCGGACCTCGTCCACGAGTGCCCTGATCGTCGCGGCGGACCGCGGGTCACGGCTCCCGTGAGCCAGAGCCACCAGTGCAGGAGCGGCCATCAGCGCGGCCTCCTCTCGTTGTTGATGTGTCCGGTCATGAGTGAATTCCGCACTCGGTCTTCCCGGTGCCCGCCCAGCGCCCGCTGCGCGGATCGTCACCGGGGGCGACGCGTCGGGTGCACGGGGCGCACCCGATGGACGGGTAGCCGTCGTACACGAGCGGGTTGACCAGGACGTCGTGCTCGTTGACGTAGCGCTGGACGTCGTCGTCGGTCCAGCGCGCGAGCGGCGACACCTTGACCTTGCCCTTGCGGGCGTCCCAGCCGACGACGGGAGCGATGACGCGGTTGCTGGTCTCGGCGCGGCGTAGCCCGGTGGCCCAGGCGTCGTACCCCAGGAGCGCCTCGGCCAGAGGCTTCACCTTGCGCAGGGCGCAGCACAGGTCGGGATCGCGCTTGTACAGCTCGGGTCCGTACGCCGCGTCCTGCTCGGCCACCGACTGTGCCGGTGCGATCGGGATCAGGTTCACGTCCATGGTGGCCCCGACGGCGTCCGCCGTGCCGAGGGTCTCGGCGAAGTGGTAGCCGGTGTCCAGGAAGACCACGTCGATGCCGGGGGCGACCCGCGACGCGATGTCGGCCAGGACCGCATCGGCCATCGACGACGTGATGCAGAAGCGCTCGCCGAACGTGGCGACGGCCCACTCGATGATGTCCTCGGCCGGCGCCAGCTCGAGCTCGGCGCCGACGTGCGACACCAGCTCCCGAAGCTCCTCCGGAGTCCGGCCCGCGGTGTGCGAGCCCCGGAAGTTCCGCGCTCGGGTCGTGGTCAGCGCTGTCATCGACCGACCACCCCTCGGGAGGCCGGGGGTCTGACCAGGCCGAGCAGCTTCAACGAGAAGGCGCGCAGGCAGGCGCGGCACTCCCAGGAGCCGGGGCCCTGCTCCGAGGGGCGGAGGTCCTGGTCACCGCAGTAGGGGCAGTGGAACGGGACGGCGCGGTCGCTCATGACACGGCCTCCAGGTCACGCGAGACGAGCACCTTGTCCCCGCGCAGCAGCTCCTCGTCGGCACGGGCGACCCAGCTCGAGAACGACTCGTCGTTCCGGCGCTCGACCAGGAAGTTCGAGACCACGCTCGTGACGTAGTCGTCGAGCCCGGCGCTGGTCACCTTGTGGGCGCGCAGCTTGCGGCCGAAGCTCGCGTCCAGTCCGGTCGCGCCGCCCAGGTGCACCTGGAACCCCTCGACCTGCCGGTCGCCGTCCATCACCAGCTGGCCCTTGAGGCCGATGTCCGCGACCTGGGTCCGGGCGCAGGCGTTCGGGCAGCCGTTGACGTTGACGGTGATCCCAGCCGGCAACACGGCGTCGAGGTCGGGGAAGCGCCGCTCGAGCTCGGCGACGAGGTCGCGAGCCCGGTTCTTGGTGTCGACGATGGCCAGCTTGCAGAACTCGATCCCGGTGCACGCCATCGTGTTCTGCCGCCAGGCCGACGGGCGGGCCGACAGTCCGATCTCGTCGAGGTCGGCGAGGAGGTCGTCGAGCACCGGAGGCTCGACGCCGGCCAGCACGATCTTCTGGTACGGCGTGAGTCGGGCGCCGGCGACGGCGTACCGCTCCATGAGATCCGCGAGCCGCACCAGCAGCGAGCCGGAGACCCGGCCGACCGTCGGCGCGATGCCGACGTACAGCTTCCCGTCGTGCTGGGGGTGCACGCCGACGTGGTCACGGTGGCCCACCGGCGATGCGGGCGACGGGCAGGTGACCAGGGGGCGCCCGAGGTACTCGTTCTCGAGCACCTCGCGGAACTTCTCGATGCCCCAGTCGGCGACCAGGAACTTCAGCCGGGCCCGGGAGCGCAGCCGGCGGTAGCCGTAGTCGCGGAAGATCGAGGTCACGCCCTCCCACACGTCCGGGACCTCCTCGAGCGGGACCCACACCCCGGCCTTCTGGGCCAGCATCGGGTTGGTCGCGAGCCCGCCGCCGACCCAGAGGTCGAAGCCCGGTCCGTGCTCTGGGTGGACGGTGCCGACGAACGCGACGTCGTTGGTCTCCGGCGAGACGTCGTGGCTGGGGTGGCCGGTGACGGCGGTCTTGAACTTGCGGGGGAGGTTCGAGTACGCCGGGTTGCCGAGCGCGCGGCGGGCGATCTCGTCGAGGGCGCTGCTGCCGTCGATGATCTCGTCGGCCGCGATGCCGGCCACGGGCGAGCCCAGGAAGGGGCGCGGTGAGTCGCCGCAGGCCTCCAGGCTGGACAGCCCTGCCTCGTCGAGCCGGCGCCAGATCTCGGGGACGTCCTCGATCCGGATCCAGTGGAACTGGAGGTTCTCCCGGTCGGTGATGTCGGCGGTGTCGCGTGCGAAGTCGACCCCGATCGAGCCCAACGCGCGCACAGCCGCGTGGCCGAGCAGCTTGCCGTCGGAGCGGACCCGCATCATGAAGTACTCGTCGTCGAGCTCCTCCTCCTCGAGCATCGCGGTCTTGCCGCCGTCGAACCCGGGCGCCCGTTGGGTGTACAGGCCCATCCACCGGAACCTGCCGCGGAGGTCGGCGGGGTCGATGGAGGAGAACCCGCGCTGGGCGTAGATGTTCAGGATCCGGTCGCGGACGTGGAGCGGGTCGTCGTCCTTCTTCGACTGCTCGTTCTTGTTCAGGGGCTCGGTGTATCCCAGGGCCCACTGGCCCTCGCCGCGCTTGGGGCGAGGGATCGTGGTCCGGGTCGGCGGAGATGCTGCGAAACGGAGGTCGGGCATGGGGGTCGGTCCTTGGCTGGTCCGGCTGAGGACCGCGCGACGAGGGGTGGGCGCGGCGTCGACAGCGGGGGATGGGCTGGTGGTCAGCAGGTCAGCGAGGCCAACAGATCATGCTGCGCACACGACCGAGGTCTACGTGGCGACGTACCACGAGATGCATCTCGTACGCTGCGGTGAGCATGACTCGAGTCTCAGGGAGTGGACCGGAGTTCCACAAACCGGAATCTCGAGTCATGAGACAGACGCCCAACATGTGAGATACAGTTGAGACCCACGGTGGATGGGAGTCAAGCGTCCCCGGCGAACGTCCTGAGGCCGGCCTGGAGGTCGCCGTACGACACGGATGCGGGGAGCGTCGTCCCGTCCCTGACCGCGGTCGCCGCCGCGACGGCCGCGGTGAGGGAGACGCGGTAGGGCAGCGATCCCGTGCTCACGCGCCGGACGCCGAGCGCGGCGAGATCGGCGATCGATCGGCCCGGCACGGGAAGCACGTTCACCGGGACGGGCAGGGCACCGGTGAGGGCCCGGATCGTGTCCGCGTCTCGGACGCCGGGGACGAAGATCCCGTCAGCGCCGGCCTCGACGTACGCCGTCGCGCGGGCGAGCGTCATCTCCACCGTGTCGTCCTGGTGGAACCAGTAGGTGTCGACGCGGGCGTTCACGAAGACCTCGGGAGCCGCTTGCTTCACCGCTGTGGCCTTGGCGGCGAAGGCGCTCGGCTCCACCAGACGTCCAGCGGTGCTGTCCTCGAGGTTCACCCCGACGACACCGAGAGCGCTCAGCTCGGCCACGTACGCCGCGACGTCGGCCGGGTCGTCGGAGTAGCCGTCCTCGGAGTCGACACTGACCAGGGCCGGGAGTCTCGCGAGGGACCGGGCCAGGGTCAGGTTCGACTCGCGCGTCGCCTGGCCGCCGTCGGGGACACCGTGGCTCGCCGCCACGCCGAGGCTGGTGGTGCCGATCGCTCGATAGCCGGCGGCCACGAAGGACAGCGCAGACGGGACGTCCCAGGCGTTCGGCAGGAGCAAGGGGAGCGGGCCGGCGTGCAGGTCTGCGAACTCGGTCACGGGACCATCTCAGCGCAGAATCGCTGCGACGGACACCCGAGCGCGGGCGAGCGCGCCATGACCTACATTGGCCAGCATGAGCGACTCGACGTCCGAGACCACCACCAAGACCGCTTCGGCCGCGTACGACGCGGCGCTCGAGGTGATTGCCACCGTCGAGCCGCGGATCGCCGAGGCCACCCGCCAGGAGCTCGCCGACCAGCGGGCGTCGCTGAAGCTGATCGCCAGCGAGAACTACGCCTCGCCCGCGGTGCTGCTCACGATGGGCACCTGGCTCTCCGACAAGTACGCCGAGGGCACCGTCGGTCACCGGTTCTACGCCGGCTGCCAGAACGTCGACACGGTCGAGTCCGTGGCGGCCGAGCACGCCCGCGAGCTGTTCGGCGCGCCGTACGCCTATGTGCAGCCGCACTCCGGCATCGACGCCAACCTGGTGGCCTTCTGGTCGATCCTGGCCCACCACGTCGAGACGCCCGGGCTGGAGAAGCTCGGCGCCAAGAACGTGAACGAGCTGAGCGAGGCCGACTGGGAGGCGCTCCGGCACGAGCTCGGCAACCAACGGCTGCTCGGCATGGCGCTGGACGCGGGAGGGCACCTCACGCACGGGTTCCGTCCGAACATCAGCGGCAAGATGTTCCACCAGCAGCAGTACGGCACCGACCCGGTCACGCAGCTGCTCGACTACGACGCGGTGCGGGCCAAGGCGAAGGAGTTCAGGCCGCTGGTGATCGTGGCGGGCTACTCGGCGTACCCCCGCCGGGTGAACTTCGCCAAGATGCGCGAGATCGCCGACGAGGTCGGCGCCACCCTGATGGTCGACATGGCGCACTTCGCGGGGCTCGTGGCCGGCAAGGTCTTCACCGGCGACGAGGACCCGGTGCCACACGCGCACGTCACCACGACAACCACGCACAAGTCGTTGCGCGGCCCGCGCGGAGGTCTGGTGCTCGCCCAGGAGGAGTACGCCGGCGACGTCGACCGCGGTTGCCCGATGGTGCTGGGCGGCCCGCTCTCGCACATCATGGCCGCCAAGGCCGTCGCACTCGCCGAGGCCCGGCAGCCGTCGTTCCGAAGCTACGCCCAGGCGATCGCGGACAACGCCAAGTCGCTGGCCGAGGGCTTCCTGTCCCGGGGCGCGACCCTGGTCACCGGGGGCACGGACAACCACATCGTGCTGCTCGACGTCTCCTCGTTCGGACTCACGGGTCGCCAGGCCGAGTCCGCGCTGCTCGACTCCGGTGTCGTCACCAACCGCAACTCCGTCCCGTCCGACCCGAACGGCGCGTGGTACACCTCGGGGATCCGCCTCGGTACGCCGGCACTCACCACCCGGGGGTTCGGTGCCGCCGAGTTCGACAAGGTCGCCGAGCTGATGGTGGAGGTGCTCTCCAACACCCAGCCGGGCACCACGAAGGCCGGCGGCCCCTCGAAGGCGACCTACGTGCTGGGCGAGGGCGTGGCCGACCGGGTGAAGGCGCAGAGTGCCGAGCTGCTCGACGCCCACCCGCTCTACCCGGGCCTCGACCTGGCGTGACGCGGATCAGGTCGGTGTCTCGACGGTGATGCGGTAGGCCATCGCCGCCTCTGCGAGTCGCTCGTCGTAGGGGACTGCGCGGAGAGGTCACTGCCCACCGACAGTGCCGACGCCAGGTGGATCGCGTCGAGGGACCGGAGCGGGTCCGGTTCGAGCTCGCCGGCGCGGTCGAGGATCTGCTCGTCCAGTCGGATGAGGTGAAGCCCGGCGAACATCCGGCGCGCTGACCCAGCGAGCTGCGCGTGGCCGGACCGGCGGAGTGCGCGGAGAGTGTCTACAACGCATCACATCACGACACGACGGGTGTCGCGCGCTCCACGATCGCACGCAGGTCCGAGACCGGCGAGGTCAGCGTCCCGTAGGTTCCGTCGTACGACGTGCCGAGCCGCGAGGTGCAGTACGCGTCGGCCACCTCCTGCGGGGCGAACCGCACCAGCAGGGCACCTTGGAGACAGACCGCCATCCGGCCGGCCAGTCGGCGCGCGGCGACCTCAGCGTCCCCGGCCTCGCCGAGCAGCTCGAGCGTGTCGTCGACGGCCCGGTCGAGCCGCGCATCACCACCGCGGGCGTGGCCCACCTCGGTGATCCAGGCGCTGAGGACCTCCGGCTCGCGGCCGAGGGCCCGGAGCACGTCCAGTGCGTTGACGTTGCCGGAGCCCTCCCACACCGAGTTCAGCGGCGCCTCGCGGTAGCGCAGCGGGAGGCCGGAATCCTCGACGTACCCGTTGCCGCCGAGGCACTCGAGCGCCTCGGCCACGAATCCCGGTGTGCGCTTGCACACCCAGAACTTCGCCAGGGGGAGGGCGATCCGCCGCAGGGCGGCCTCGTGCGGGTCATCGGCGGCGTCGACCGCTGCGGCCAGCCGGACCGCCAGGGCGGTCGCGGCCTCCGCCTCGACCTGGAGGTCGGCGATGACGTTCTGCATCAGCGGCTTGTCGAGGAGGAGCCCACCGAACGCCGCGCGGTGCGCGACGTGCCAGGCCGCCTCGTTGAGCGTGTACCGCATCAGCGCCGTCGAGCCCAGCACGCAGTCCAGCCGCGTGGCGGCCACCATCTCGATGATGGTCCGGACACCCCGACCCTCGTCGCCCAACCGCATCGCGAGCGTGCCGTCCAGCTCCAGCTCGGCCGAGGCGTTCGCCCGGTTGCCGAGCTTGTCCTTGAGACGAGCGATGTCGAGCGGGTTCCGACCGCCGTCGGGAAGCGCGCGCGGCACGAGGAAGCAGGTGAGCCCGCCGGGTGCCTGGGCGAGCATCAGGAAGACGTCGTTCATCGGGGCGGAGGTGAACCACTTGTGGCCGTGGAGGGTGTACTCGCCGTCGACCTGGGTCGCTCTCGCCTCGGTGACGTTGGCCCGGACGTCGGAGCCGCCCTGCTTCTCGGTCATCCCCATTCCGGCCAGCGCCCCGAGCTTCTGGGAGACCGGCCGGATCCCGGGGTCGTACGTCGTGGCCGCCAGGACGGGGGTCCACTCCTTCGCCAGTGCGGAGTAGTCAGGGTCCGCCCGCAGCGCCGGCACCGCGGCGTACGTCATCGAGATGGGGCAGCCGTGTGAAGGGTCGGTGTGCGACCACGCCATGAACCCCGCCGCCCGGCGTACGTGCGCGGTCGTCGACCCCTCCGCCTGCTGCTCCCAGGGGGCGGCCTGGAGGCCGTGGCCGACGGCCCGCTCCATCAGCCAGTGCCACGACGGGTGGAACGTGACCTCGTCGATCCGGTTGCCGAAGCGGTCGTACGTCGTGAGCTCGGGCTCGTGCCGGTTGGCGAGGCGTCCGTGCTCCCGTGCCTCGGCTGTTCCAGCCGCCTCGCCCAGGCCGACGAGGTCGTCGACGACGGAGGCTCCGGCGTGCCTGGTCACGGCTTCCACGAGCGCGACGTCGGAGGTGACCACGTTGTGCCCGGCGAGTGGCGGAGGCTGGTTCGTGGCTGCCCGGTTACGACTGGTCATGTGGTTACGGTAGACACCATGCCAGGCCCCGAGCCGCCGCGGCCCGCGGACGCCGCGGGCCGCTCGGGCTTCACCTGGCCGACGTGGGTGCTGCACACCCGCGAGATGTCCTGGCGCGTCGTGGTCTCGACGGTGGGCTCGTCGATGCGCTATCGGGTGACCGGACTCGCCGCCGAGGCCGCGTTCTTCACGGTCCTGTCCGTGCCGCCGCTGATCTTCGCGCTCGCCGGCGCGATCGGCTACGTGACGCAGTCCTTCAGCCCCGACCAGGTCGAGCACGTACGCACCGCGATCCTCGACCTGGCGGCACGGTTCCTCACCGACACGGCGGTCGACCGGGTCATCCAGCCGACGATCGACGACGTCCTCAAGGGCGGACGTTTCGACGTGATCTCGGTCGGGTTCGTGCTGGCGCTGTGGTCCGGGTCGCGCGCGATGCACGTCTTCGTCGAGACCATCACGATCATGCACGGGCTGGGCGGGCATCGCGGGATCGTCAAGACCCGAGCCCTGTCGTTCAGCCTCTACCTGCTCGCGATCGTGACCGGTGTCGTCGCGCTCCCGCTGGCGGTGGCCGGACCGCGGCTCATCCACCGCTGGTTGCCGAACCGTGCCGACTTCCTGGTCAGCTTCTACTGGCCGGCGGTGCTGATCGCGTCGATCTTCTTCCTGGCCACGCTCTACCACGTCTCGATCCCGGTACGGACGCGGTGGCGGGTCAACCTGCCGGGCGCGGCGTTCGCGCTCGGCGTCTGGCTGTTCGGCAGCTTCCTGCTCCGCGAGTTCCTCACCGTCACCGCGTCGGACTCCAAGTCGATCTACGGACCGCTCGCCGCGCCGATCGCGGTGCTGCTGTGGCTCTACATCCTGTCGATCGCGGTGCTCATCGGCGCGGCGCTCAACGCGGCCTTCGACACGGTCTTCCCCGAACACCCCACCCCGGGGCGTCGGTCCACCGGGACGGGCGAGTCGGGCTAGATTCGGCGGGTGCCCGACGACCAGGAGCGTCACGAGCAGTCCCTGCACGGGTACGTCGTACTCCCGGAGACCGTGCGCTCCCCGTGGTGGTCGCTGAGCCGTCGAATCCTGCTCGGCGTCGCGATCATCCTGTTCACGGTGCTGCTGGTCTACCTCGACCGGAGCGGTTACCGCGACAGCAACGACGAGCCGCTGCACCGGATCGACCTCGTCGACGCGTTCTACTACACGACCGTCACGCTGAGCACGACCGGGTACGGCGACATCGCGCCGGTCTCGGAGAGCGCCCGCCTCGTCAACGCGTTCGTGGTCACGCCGCTGAGGGTCGCCTTCCTGGTACTCCTGATCGGCACCACCCTGGAGGTGCTCGCCACGCAGGGGCGGCGCATGTTCCGCATCGCACGTTGGAGGAGACACATGAGCGATCCCGTCGTGATCGTCGGGTACGGCACCAAGGGCCGCAGCGCCGCCGTCACCCTGGTGAACAACGGCGTCGCGCGCGAGGACATCGTCGTGGTCGACAAGGGAGGCACCGCCGTCTCGGACGCGCACGCCGACGGTCTCGCGGTGGTGACCGGCGACGCGACCCGGAGCGGGGTGCTCCAGCGCGCCGGGGTCGAGTCGGCCACCCAGGTGATCATCACCACCGACCGCGACGACTCCAACGTGCTGTCCTGCCTGACCGTCCGGCAGCTCAACGCCAACGCCTACATCGTCGCCTCCGTCCGCGAGCACGAGAACGCCCCGCTGATGAAGCAGTCCGGCGCCAACTCCGTCATCACCTCCTCCGACGCGGTCGGCCGGCTGCTCGGGCTGTCGTCCCTGTCACCGACTCTGGGCAACGTGATGGAGGACCTGCTGACGTACGGCGAGGGCCTCGAGGTCGCCGAGCGTGACCTGCTGGTCTCCGAGGTGGGGCAGCAGCCACAGGCGCTGCCGGACCAGGTGATCGCGGTCGTCCGCGACGAGAACGTCTACCGCTACTTCGACCCGACGGTGACCCAGCTTGCCCGCGGCGACCGGCTGATCGTCGTACGCCCGGCCAAGGAGCTGCCGTGGGCCCCGCGTCCCGGCACCCACGGCGAGGACACCGACGCCGACGAGGGCTGAAGGCGGGTCGACTCAGCCTGGCTCAGCCAGGGTCAGGCTTCCCACCCGACCCGCACCTGGGTGGGGTAGCACGCCCGGTCCGTGAGGTCCGTGAGTGGCCCCGCGGCGTGGGACGAGGACCCGGCGCCGCGGGGCGGCACCCTGGCATGGGTTGATTCGGGCGCCACGATGGAGACCCGACTTTACCGGGGTCGTGACGCGATCCGGCCGAGTCGTAGCCGCATCGCTACCTGGTCGTTGGACATGAGTGTGCCCCGCGGCGTCATGGGGCTGCCGCGGGGCGCACGCCCCTCGCCCTAGATTCGAGGGGTCCCACCAGCGTAGCCGCGGAACGTCCCCGCGCCACACCCCGATTGGGGATGCCGCGAGGTCATCGCGGGAGAGTCACGACGTCATACGGACCGTGGCCTATAGGGCGCACTTCGCATGACGTCTGGGGTCGGGGCTCAGCCCCCGGGCTCGGCCCGGGCGGCCCGAGTTCTGTGGGCGATACTGGGTTTGAACCAGTGACCTCTTCCGTGTCAAGGAAGCGCGCTACCGCTGCGCCAATCGCCCGTGAAGGGGTGTTGCGTTCGAGGTGGGTACGGGATTTGAACCCGTGTACACGGATTTGCAGTCCGTTGCCTCGCCTCTCGGCCAACCCACCGCTGGATGGGCTCGAGACCCGCTCCGAGCGGACGACGAGGCTCGAACTCGCGACCTCAACCTTGGCAAGGTTGCGCTCTACCAACTGAGCTACGTCCGC
>JAICSC010000261.1 GCA_025937085.1 Nocardioides sp. | reverse complement strand
GTCGGAGCCAGGTCGTCCAGGCAGTCCAGCAGCTCCTGGGCGTACTCGGTGATCTTGAAGTACCACTGCGTCAGCTCCCGCTTGGTGACCTCGGCGCCACAGCGCTCGCAGTGGCCGTCGATGACCTGTTCGTTGGCCAGCACCGTCTGGTCGTTGGGGCACCAGTTGACCGGGCTCTTCTTGCGATAGGCCAGGCCCCGCTCGTAGAACGTCAGGAACAGCCACTGCGTCCAGCGGTAGTACTCCGGGTCACTGGTGTTGAAGGTCCGCGACCAATCGAAGCTCGCCCCGAACCGCTTCGCCGACTCGGTGGAGACCGCGATGTTGGCGTAGGTGAACGTCGCGGGGTGCTCGTTGTCGCGGATCGCGGCGTTCTCGGCGTTCAGGCCGAAGGAGTCGAAACCCATCGGGTTCAGCACCTCGTAGCCGCGCTGCCACCAGTAGCGCGCGACGACGTCGTGCAGCGCGAACACCTCCGCGTGACCCATGTGCAGGTCGCCCGACGGATAGGGGTACATCGTCAGCGCGTAGCGCTTCTCGCGAGCGCCCGACCGCACCACGTCGTCGCTCGCCCGGAACGGCTGCAGGTCCTCCCAGACCTGGTACCACTTCTCCTCGACGGCCCCGATGTCGTACGTCGCGGCCGCACCGCCGTCGGGCTGGGCCTCGACCTGTTCCTGGCTCATCGTCATCTCCGTCTCGCTTCTGCTCTCCGACTATCTACCGCGACACCCACGCGGGACTCTCACCGGGCATGAAAAAGCCCCTCGCAGGGAGGGGCGGCCGCGCGACGTGGGACGTCAGCGCGGCTGTCGAAGAAGCAGGGTGCTCCACATGCACCCATCGTAACCGAAACGTGTTGCCCGCCGCTCACCGGTAAGCCCTGCCTTCCCGGCATGACGCAACAGCGCGCCGACCTGGGCCGGTACGACCACTGGCCGGCCTGGCTGCGCGAGAGGGGCGAGAGCGACCCCGATGTCCGCGTCGTCTCATCGGCGGGTCGGCCCTGACCGGAGGGTACGACGACCACTCCGACCTCGACATCGAGGTGCTCGCCACTCCGGGTGAGGCTGTCGCGACGTACCGATGGCTGCTCGAGCAGGCGCTGGGCGACTTCGAGGCCCACCAGGTCTGGGAGCCCCCGAGGCGACCCTCGAAGGTGGCCAGGCACCGGCTGCGCGCAAGCACGCTACGCCGCTCGCTCCGGTCAGCCGACGCCGCCGGCCCCGCCTTCGTCGTCCATCCGCCGGCCGGCGGCCTCCTCGACCGCGCGCTTGTCGGCCTCGAGCTGCTCCTCGTCGACGATGATCGGACGGGTCAGGGCCCACACGATCATCAGGACACCGACGACCAGCAGCAGCAGACCCATCCAGAGATTGGCGTTGATGCCGTCGGCCTTGGCCTTGTCTGCGTCGGAGGTGGCGAAGGAGGTCAGCAGCAGGATCAGGCCGTACAGCGACAGCAACGCTCCGACGATGCTCCGGACGTCGAACAGGCTTGTCTTCTTCATCTCGCCCGCCTCCTAGCGGAAGATCACGTTGAGGACGATGACCATGACCAGCGAGACCCCGGCGAGCTTGGTCGGTGAGGTGTACCAGTGGCCGGCATGGTCGTCGAGCAGGTCCTCCTTGGGGGTCAGGGAGTAGACGAGCCCGCGCAGCTCGGACTCCCTCCTCGGTTCTGTCATCGTCGTGACCAGGACGCTGACCACGATGTCGACGACGAACGCCGCCCCGGCGGCCACGAACGCCGCCCCTTGACCGCTCACGTGAAGCAGGCCCGTGCTGGCGGAGCCGAAGGTGTCCTCGGCGAGGAACGCGACCACGACGGCGGCCGCCGTACCGGCGACCAAGCCGGTCCAGCCTGCTGCGGCGGTCATCCGCTTCCAGAACATGCCGAGGATGAAGGTCGCGAACAGAGGAGCGTTGAAGAACCCGAACAGGGTCTGCAGGTAGGTCATCATGTTCGGGAACTGGCTGGCGAAGTACGACGTGCCGATGGCCAGCAGGGTGGCGGCCACCGTGGCCCCTCGACCGAACTGGGTGTACCAGTGGTCCGGCTTGTCCTTCTGGATGTAGGTCTGCCAGATGTCGTAGCTCATCACGGTGTTGAAGGCCGAGATGTTGGCCGCCATCCCGGCCATGAACGCCGCGAGCAGGCCCGCGATGGCCACCCCCAGCAGCCCGTTGGGCAACAGCTGTTTCATCAACAGCAGCAACGAGTCGTTGTAGGTGATGCCGCCAGCGCCGGTGGAGGCGCCCTTGGACTTCATGTCCGCGAGGGGCGACACCAGGACGGCAGCCAGCATGCCCGGGATGATGATGATGAAGGGGATGAACATCTTCGGGAACGAGCCGATGATCGGAGCCCGGCGCGCGGAGTTCATGTCCTTGGACGCCATCGCCCGCTGCACCTCGACGAAGTTCGTGGTCCAGTAGCCGAACGAGAGCACGAACCCCAGGCCGAAGACGATCCCGACCACCGACCAGAACGACGACGAGAACGCGGTCAGGTCCGTGCCGGGCCACGACTTGGTCTGGTCGCCGGTGCCGGCCTTGTCCATGGCGTCCTGCAGTCCGCCCCAACCGCCGATCTTGTGCAGGGCCAGGTAGGTCAGCGGCAGGAGCGCCGCCACGATCACGAAGAACTGCAGCACCTCGTTGTAGATCGCCGCCGACAGGCCGCCGAGGGTGATGTAGGAGAGCACGATGATCGCCGCGATGACGGTCGAGAGCCAGATGTTCCACCCGAGCAGGGCGTTGACGATCGTGGCGAGCAGGTAGAGGTTGACGCCGGCGATCAGGACCTGCGCCACCGCGAAGCTGATGCTGTTGACGAGGTGGGCCGCCGGGCCGAACCGCCGGAGCATGAACTCCGGCACGGACCTGACCTTCGAGCCGTAGTAGAACGGCATCATCACCACGGCGAGGAAGAGCATCGCCGGGATCGCACCGATCCAGTAGTAGTGGAACGTCGCCATCCCGAACTGTGCGCCGTTCGCCGACATGCCCATGATCTCGACGGCACCGAGGTTCGCACTGATGAACGCAAGCCCGGTCACCCACGCCGGGAGGGAACGCCCGGAGAGGAAGAAGTCGATGCTGCTGGAGACGGAGGCCCTGGCGGACAGGCCGATCCCGAGCACGAACACGAAGTAGAGGGCGATCAGCAGGTAGTCGACCCAGTTCGCGTCCATGCGCAGGATCGAAGACGCCATGACTTCCATAGGAGGCCTCCCGTGTCGGCGTGGGCGCGTCGCACGTTACTGGTCCCGATCAGGCTGTGGGAACCGGAAGCGCCGTACCCCGGGACGGCCAGGCCGATGCGTGGCGGACCGCAGATTGGACGGGCGGTCCCTCGATGGACGCGGAAGGCCGGTCGTGATCAGTGCACGAGGCGCAGCGTCGCCGGCGGACGCCACCACTCCCCGCGGTTCGCCTTGAGCGCTCCGACCAGGTGCAGCACGAACGCGACGACGAGGGCGACGCCCCACGTCAGGAAGCCGACCAGGATCAGCATCAACGGGATCGAGACCAGCAGGACGTTGCCGATGGGTGATCCCTACGATGCGGCCATGACCTCCCTCGACCTGTTCCGGCTCGACGGTCGCGTCGCGATCGTGACGGGTGCGTCCTCGGGCATCGGGGTGGCGTTCGCGCAGGGGCTGGCCGAGGCCGGTGCCGACGTGGTCCTGGGCGCCCGGCGCGTCGACCGGCTCGAGCAGACGGCCGGGCTGGTGGAGGCGGCCGGGCGTCGGGCCCTGGTCGTGCAGACCGACGTCTCGGACCCCGACGCCTGCACCGCGCTCGTGCAGGCCGCGATGGACGGTCTCGGCCGGGTCGACGTCCTGGTGAACAACGCGGGAGTCGGTACGGCGGTTCCGGCCACGCGGGAGACCCCCGAGCAGTTCCGATCGGTGATCGACGTCAACCTCAACGGGTGCTACTGGATGGCCCAGGCGTGCGGGCGCGTGATGCAGCCGGGCTCCTCGATCATCAACATCTCTTCCGTTCTCGGCCTCACCACCGCCGGGCTCCCGCAAGCGGCGTACGCGTCCTCGAAGGCGGGCCTGATCGGGATGACCCGCGACCTCGCGCAGCAGTGGACGGGCCGCAAGGGGATCCGCGTCAACGCGGTCGCGCCGGGGTTCTTCGAGTCGGAGATGACCGACCAGTACCCAGACGGCTATCTCGACTCCATGCGCGTCCGCATCCCCTCCGGACGGGCCGGCGACGCGTCCGAGCTCGCTGCCACGGTGGTGTTCCTCGCCTCCGACGCCGCCGGGTACATCACCGGGCAGACCCTCGCCGTCGACGGCGGGATGACCATCACCTGAGCCCGGACCTGAACCGGGCTGAGCCTGGAGCGTCGGTGCGTACGAGCGCCAAAGCAGCCAAGGTCCCGTCAGAGCCCGTGGCGCTCCCAGTACGCCGCCATCGCGTCGTCGACCTCGGCCGGCCAGGTGCCGCCGGCCGACTCGAGGGCGGCGCGACCGTGCGTACGGATCGCCTCCCGCACGGCCCTCATCGACGCGACCACGGACTCACGGTCCGCGGCGGGGACGGGCAGCGCGGCGAGCAGGTCGCGCTGGTCGGGCGTGAGGCGGCTGCTCCACTGCTTGAGCCCCATCGCGGGGAGCGGCTGGTTGGACTCCACGAGCAGGTCGAAGAGCATCAGCCCGTAGTTGTGCACCGCGACCTGGCCCAGCAACCAGTCCTCGCGGGCGACCACGGCCGCCGGGAAGATCGCGGCCTGGCGCTGGAACTCGGTGACGATCTGCTGCATCCGCGGTACGTCGGGCGTGCGCCGGTCGACCCCGGGCGCGGGCGGCTCCAGCCCGTCCCGGTCCACGACCCGCACCCGATGGACGTACGACGAGGAGGCGACCTCGTCGGTGGTCTCGAGCACCACGTCGACCCGCAGACCGTCGCGGGTCGTGAACGCGAAACACCCCGGAAGCCCGGGGATCGGAGTGGTGATCACGGGGTCGAGCACGTCCCACACGCTGGGCTCGACGAAACCTTCCCGGTCCGAGACCGTGACGAGGAGGTCGAGGTCGCTTCCCGCGTCGGCCACTCCGCGACCGACTGAGCCGGCCAGCCACAGCGCACGCACCCGCGCCTCGTCCGCGAACCGCTCGACCACGCGCGCGAGCACGTCGGCGTACCCGCGCTCGAGCGGTGCGATGGCCGCGGCCACGACGTCCGGCAGGACGTCGTACGAGGTCATCCGGTCAGGACTCGTCGGGACTCATCAGCAGGTAGCCGACCCAGCCCAGGAACAGGATGAGCCCGCCCAGGAACAGCCAGGAGTGCTCGAACTCGAACCCTGCGGCGATGGCCAG
>JAICSC010000043.1 GCA_025937085.1 Nocardioides sp. | reverse complement strand
TACGTCCCCGGGATCGGGCCGGGCCAGCACTACGGCTACCGCGTGTTCGGCCCCTACGACCCGAACGGGGGCGCCCGCTTCAACGGCGCCAAGCTGCTGATCGACCCGTACGCCAAGGCAATCGAGGGACCGGTGCGCTGGCAGGAGGCCAACGTCCTGCCGTATGTTCCCGACCCCGGCAACGACGACGCCGACCTCGAGCCCGATGACGAGGACTCGGCGCCGGCGGTCCCGCGCTGCGTCGTCATCGATCACCACTTCGACTGGCAGGACGACCGCCCGCCGCGGCGCCCGTGGAACGAGACGCTGATCTACGAGATGCACGTCAAGGGACTGACGAAGCTCCATCCCGGCGTGCGCGAGGATCTGCGCGGGACCTTCGCCGGGCTCGCCAGCGACGAGGTCATCGCCTACCTGCGCGAGCTCGGGATCACCGCCGTCGAGCTGCTGCCCGTCCATCACATCGCCGACGAGCCGTTCATCGTCGAGCGCGGCCTCTCGAACTACTGGGGCTACAGCTCCATCGGCTACCTCGCGCCGCACGCGCTGTACGCGGCGACCGGGACCCGCGGCGAGCAGATCCGCGAGTTCAAGGGCATGGTCAAGGCGCTGCACGCGCGCGGCATCGAGGTGATCCTCGACGTGGTCTACAACCACACGGCCGAGGGCAACCACCTCGGGCCGACCCTGAGCTTCAAGGGGCTGGACAACCCGGCGTACTACCGGCTCGTGGAGGACGACCTCCGCTACTACATGGACTACACGGGCACCGGCAACAGCCTCAACGTGCGCCATCCGCACTCGCTCCAGCTGATCATGGACTCGCTGCGGTACTGGGTCATTGAGATGCACGTCGACGGGTTCCGCTTCGACCTCGCGTCCGCGCTGGCGCGCGAGTTCTACGACGTCGACCGGTTGTCGACGTTCTTCGAGCTCGTGCAGCAGGACCCGGTCGTCAGCCAGGTGAAGCTGATCGCCGAGCCGTGGGACGTCGGACCGGGTGGCTACCAGGTCGGTGGCTTCCCACCACAGTGGACGGAGTGGAACGGGAAGTTCCGCGACACCGTCCGCGACTTCTGGCGCGGCGAGCCGTCCCTCGGCGAGTTCGCCAGCCGGATCGCCGGCTCCTCCGACCTCTACGAGCAGTCGGGACGACGACCGGTCGCGTCGATCAACTTCGTCACCGCGCACGACGGCTTCACGCTGCGCGACCTGGTGTCCTACAACGACAAGCACAACGAGGCCAACGGCGAGGACAACCAGGACGGCGAGAGCCACAACCGCTCGTGGAACCTCGGCGCCGAGGGTCCCACGGAGGATCCAGAGATCCTGGCCCTGCGGGCGCGGCAGCAGCGGAACTTCCTGACCACGCTGCTGCTCAGCCAGGGCGTGCCGATGATGCTGCACGGCGACGAGACCGGCCGCACCCAGGACGGCAACAACAACGTCTACTGCCAGGACAACGAGATCTCGTGGCTGCACTGGGACGACGTCGACGAGCCCCTGGTCGAGTTCACCGCGAGCGTCGCGAAGCTGCGGCGCGACCACCCGACGTTCCGGCGCCGCCGCTTCTTCACCGGGACGACGGCGCGCACCGGCAGCGGCGAGGGAGAGCGGCTCAACGACATCGTCTGGCTGCACCCGGACGGTCGGCCGATGGAGTCCGACGACTGGAGCGCACCGGACGCGCGGTCGCTCGGGATGTACCTCAACGGCGACGGGATCCAGAGCCCCGACACCCGTGGCCGAGACGTCCAGGACGACCACTTCCTGCTGTACTTCAACGCCGCCGCCGACGACGTACCGCTGACCCTGCCACCGGACGAGTACGCCGCGGCCTGGGACGTCGCCATCGACACAGCCGGCGCCGAACGGGACGACCAGCCCCTCGTCGCCGGTGCCACGTCGACCTTGGCCGGCCGGAGCGTCCTGGTGCTGCGTGAGCACACCGCCCCGACGGCAGCTCCGGACTCGTCCGCCGCGGCGTCGGTCGCGGCCGCCTCCAGCCAGAACGGGAAGGCACAGAACGGGAAGGGCCAGAACGGGAGGGCACAGAACGGGAAGGGCGCACCGGGTTGATGCGCGTCCCGGCGAGCACGTACCGCCTGCAGGTCAACGCGCGCTTCACCCTGTACGACGCGGCAGCGGCCCTGCCCTACCTGCACGACCTCGGCGTCGACTGGGTCTACCTCTCGCCGCTGCTGAAGGCCGAGCCCGGTAGCGACCACGGCTACGACGTGGTGGACCACACCGTGATCGACCCCGACCGCGGAGGGGCACAAGGTCTGGTCGCAGTCTCGGCCGAGGCGCGGCGGCTCGGGATGGGAGTGCTGGTGGACATCGTGCCCAACCACATGGGCGTCGCCACCCCGCGCGAGAACGACTGGTGGTGGGACCTGCTCACGCACGGGCGCTCGGCGGCCCACGCGGATGCGTTCGACGTCGACTGGGACGCCGGCGATGGACGGATCCGGATCCCGGTCGTCGGCGACGAGGACCTGCTTCCGGACGGCCGGATCGCGAACCTGTCCGTCACGGAGGGTGAGCTGCGCTACCACGACCACCGCTACCCACTCAGCCCTGACGACCTCCCGGTGGTTGAGGAAGGCGCCCCAGCGCCTGACCTCCCGGTGGTTGAGGAAGGCGCCCCGGCGCCTGACCTCCCGGTGGTTGAGGAAGGCGCCCCAGCGCCTGTCTCGAAACCGCCGGGACACGACGGCGACGCCGATCCGGACGAGATCCACGCCCGACAGCACTACGAGCTGGTCTCCTGGCGGCGAGCGGACACCGAGCTCAACTACCGACGGTTCTTCGCGGTCAACACGCTTGCCGCGGTACGGGTCGAGGACCGGCGGGTGCTCGAGGACTCCCACGTCGAGATCCGACGGTGGTTCGACGAGGGCCTCGTGGACGGTCTCCGCGTCGACCATCCCGACGGACTCCGCGACCCCGCGGCGTACCTCGAGGACCTGCGCACGCTGACCAACGGCGCGTACGTGCTCGTCGAGAAGATCCTCGAGGCCGGCGAGGACCTGCCGGTGTCGTGGGCGACGGCGGGGACCACCGGGTACGACGTGCTGGGCGCGATCGACCGGGTCCTCACCGACCCCGCCGGCCAGGGGCCGTTGACCGCTCTCGAGACCCGGCTGCGGGGCGCGCCGCTGAGCTGGGCGGAGCTGACCCACGACACGAAGCGCGCCGTGGCCGACGGCATCCTCGGCTCGGAGGTACGCCGGGTCGCGCGCGAGGTGCTCGGCGGCTCCGAGTCCTTCGAGACGGCTCGTCCCTCGCCTCCTCGGGAACCGACAGGCGCCCTGGCGCCTTCAACCACCGACCCCTCGGAGGACTCGCTCGTCGATGCGATCGCCGAGCTCGCCGCCTGCTTCCCGGTGTACCGGCCCTACCTGACCGAGGGGCGGGCCTACCTCGGTCAGGCGTTCTCCGAGGCCCGCCGACGACGACCGGACCTGGTCCCCACGTTCGACGAGCTCGAGCCCCTCCTCAGGGAGCCGGCCCGAGCGGTGGCGCCGCGCTTCGGGCAGACCAGCGGCGCGGTCATGGCCAAGGGTGTCGAGGACTGCGCGTTCTACCGCACCTCGCGGCTGACGTCGTTGACCGAGGTCGGCGGCGACCCGGGTGAGTGGTCGGTCACCGTCGAGGAGTTCCACGCGGCGATGGGCCGGCGTCTTCGTGAGCGGCCGTACGCGATGACGACGACGTCGACCCACGACACCAAGCGCGGCGAGGACGTGCGGGCGCGGATCGCCGTGCTCGCCGAGCTGCCTGGACTCTGGGCGGACTCCCTCGACACCCTCCTGTCGCTGGCTCCACTGCCCGAACCGTCGTTCGGCAACCTGCTGTGGCAGGCGGTGCTCGGCGCCTGGCCTGCGTCGCGCGAACGCCTCCACGGGTACGCCGAGAAGTCGATGCGCGAGGCCGGCGACCGCACGACGTGGACGGCCCCCGACGCGGCGTACGAGGGTGCGGTGCACGCCGCGGTCGATGCCGCCTTCGACAACGCCGCGGTCGCAGCGGTGCTCGACGAGGTCCTGGCACACGTCGCCGGCCCGGGTTGGAGCAACAGCCTGTCCGCGAAGCTGGTCGCGCTGACCATGCCGGGCGTGCCGGACGTCTACCAGGGCAGTGAGCTGTGGGAGCAGTCGCTGGTAGACCCGGACAACCGCCGGCCGGTCGACCTCGGCGTACGCCGCGAGGTGCTGTCGCGAGTGCTCGCCGGCGAGCGTCCGGTGCTGACGCCGCACACCGACGACCCTGGGCACGCCAAGCTGCTGGTCACCCAGGCGGCGCTGACGCTGCGGCGCAACCAGCCGCACCGGTTCACGGCGTACTCGCCGGTGCGCGCCGAAGGCGATGCGGCCGACCACGTGCTGGCCTTCGACCGGGGCGGTGCGTTGACCGTGGCGACCCGCCTCCCGGTCGGTCTCGCCGCGCGCGGCTGGGGCGACACGACGCTCCCCCTCCCCGACGGCCGATGGGCGGATCTGCTGACCGGACGCGAGTACGCCGGCAGGGCGACCGGGCACGACGTCCTCGCCGACTACCCCGTGGCGCTCCTGATCCGGGCGGGCGACGCATGAGCCCCTGGACGCACGGCCACGGGCCGTTCGCGGTGTGGAGTCCGGTCGCAACACACGTTCGACTGTCGGTGGGCGATGCCATCGTGCAGATGCGCCGCTCGGGTGGCGACTGGTGGGTCCCCGACGGCACTGACGGAGCAGTACCCGATCTCACGGAAGGACCCTGCGACTACGGATACCTGATCGACGACTCGGACGTGCCCCGACCCGACCCGCGGTCGCGGCGCCAGCCGGCGGGCGTCCACCAGCGCTCGCGAACCTTCGACCCCACCAGCTTCGCCTGGACCGACGGCGCCTGGACGGGCCGACAGCTACCGGGCTCGGTGGTCTACGAGCTGCACGTGGGCACGTTCACGCCCGAGGGGACGCTCGACTCGGCGATCGCGAAGCTCGACCATCTCCGCTCGATCGGGGTGGACCTGGTGGAGATGATGCCGGTCAACGCGTTCGACGGCGTCTGGAACTGGGGCTACGACGGCGTCGACTGGTTCGCCGTCCACGAGGCCTACGGCGGCCCGCCGGCGTACCAGCGCTTCGTCGACGCCTGCCACACCGCCGGCCTCGGCGTCGTGCAGGACGTCGTCCACAACCACCTCGGCCCGTCGGGGAACTACCTGCCGTTGTTCGGCCCCTACCTCAAGCAGGGTCGCAACACGTGGGGCGACCTGGTCAACCTCGACGGCGAGGGCTCGGCTGAGGTGCGCCGGTTCGTCCTCGACAACGTCCACATGTGGTTCGCCGACTACCACGTCGACGCGCTGCGGCTGGACGCGGTGCATGCGCTGTCGGACTCGTCCCCGGTGCACATCCTCGAGGAGATGGCGATCGAGACGGCCGCCCTGTCGGCGCACCTCGGTCGACCGCTGACGCTGATCGCGGAGTCGGACCTCAACGACACGAAGCTGGTGACGCCACGCGAAGGCGGCGGCGACGGGCTGGACGCGCAGTGGAGCGACGACTTCCACCACGCCCTCCACGTCGCGCTGACCGGCGAGACCACCGGCTACTACGCCGACTTCGCGCCGCTCTCGGCCCTGGCGAAGGTGTGCGAGAAGGGGTTCTTCCACGACGGCACGTGGTCGTCGTTCCGGGGTCGCGAGCACGGCGCCCCTGTCGACACCGTCCACATGCCGGCCTGGCGGCTGGTCGTGTGCAGCCAGGACCACGACCAGATCGGGAACCGTGCTCGGGGTGACCGGCTGTCGGATCCGTCGCCGGGGCACCTCGACGACGACCAGCTGGCCTGCGCCGCACTGGTGACCCTGTGCGGGCCGTTCACGCCGATGCTGTTCATGGGCGAGGAGTGGGCGGCGTCGACGCCGTTCCAGTTCTTCACCTCCCACCCGGATCCCGAGCTCGGGAAGGTCACGGCGGAGGGACGGATCAAGGAGTTCGAGCGGATGGGCTGGGGTACCGCCGACGTGCCCGATCCGCAGGACCCGGCGACCTTCGAGCGTTCGAAGCTGGACTGGTCGGAGCTCTCGGACGGCCGGCACGCGCGGCTGCTGGCGATCTACCGGTCGCTCGCCGCGCTGCGCCGGACGCTGCCGGAGCTGACCGACCCGGCGTTCTCGTCCCTGGCGGCGACGGCCGACGAGGAGACGGGAGTCTTCAAGTTGCGCCGCGGCGACCTGCTGATCGCGGTCAACTTCGGCACCGCAACCGCGATCCTGCCCGAGTCCGGCGAGCTGCTGTTCACGACGCCGACGCCCGCCTCGCTCGACGCCGGCGGGCTCAGCCTGCCGGCTCATGCCGGCGCGCTCCTCCGGACGTGAGCCCAAAGAGATCGCACGGATAGGCAGCGTCTGCTGCGCGACGCCCCTACCCGCGCGATCTCTAAGGTGATCGCGTGGAGCGCCTGGAGACCGCCGACCTGGTGCTGCGTCCGCCGGTCGAGGAGGACGCGGCGGCGGCGTACGAGCTGCTCAACGACCCGGACGTGAAGCTCTGGAACCCCGGCGGTGAGTGCCCCGACCTCGACGCAGCCGCTGCCTGGTGCCGCTCCGGGGCTGACTGGTCCGGCGGCACGCACGCCACCTTCCATGCGGTGGACCCGGACACCGGAGCCATGCTGGGAAACGTCAGCCTGTTCGCGATCGACACCGACGACCGGGTCGCCAAGATCGGCTACCGGGTCCTGCCCTCCGCCCGCGGCCGAGGTGTGGCCCGGCAGATGGTCGACGCCGTCACCACCTGGGCGTTCGAGTCACGCGGCTTGATGCGCGTCCAGCTGGAGCACTCCGTCCTCAACCTCGCGTCCTGCCGGGTGGCCGAGGCCGCCGGGTTCGGCTACGAGGGCACTGCCCGGTCGGCGTACGCCGTCCCCGGCAGCGACGACAGAGAGGACTGCCACATCCATGGCCGGCTGCCGGGCGACCCCGGGCTCGGAGGGATCTGAACCGTGCCAACAGCTCAGCTCGGCCTGGATCCACCGATTTGCGGCGTCGCGAGCGTCACCAGATGGGTGTGCTGGCAAGGCGCGGGCGCGAGCCTCGTACTGGTTGTCCGTTGAGCGTCCGCAACGCCGCCAGCGCGCCCAGATGGTGGCGCGCAGCAGGTGGAAATCGGTGGATCCGGGCTCAGCCTGGGTCAGGCGACGGCGTCCGGCTCCGGTTCCTCCGACGCGGCCTGCCCGGCGGTGACCGGACCCTCCGGCTCGATGACCCGTGACGGCATCAGGACGCCGACGACCAGCAGCGCCAGGCTGATGAAGACCGTGACCAGGAAGACGTCGTGGATGGCGGGCTCGAGGATCCCGGCCGACAGGTGCGAGAGGTCGGGGTCGGCGCTACCGAGGTGGCCGCTGACGAAGCTGTTCACGACCGCGCCGAACACGGCGACGCCGAGGGCACTGCCCACCGAGCGGGAGAACATGTTCGCGCCCGTGGCGACCCCGCGGCTCGACCACGACACCGCCGACTGGGCGGCGACCACGCCGGGACTGGCGACGTAGCCGAACCCGAGTCCCATCACGAAGCAGGCGAGGGCGAGGTGGTACACCGAGCTGCCGCCGTCGACGCTGAGCAGGATCAGCGCGCCGGCGAGTGCGAACACCGCGCCGATCGACAGCGTGGCGCGGAACCCGATCGTCAGATACAGACGGCCGGCGGTCGCCGCGGCGATGGGCCAGCCGATCGTCATCGCCGCCAGCGCCAACCCGGCCACCAGCGCACCGGTGCCGAGGACGCGCTGCGAGAAGAGCGGGACGTACGACGACAGCCCCATCAGCAGCACGCCGACCACCAGGGAACCAGCGTTGGTCACGTTGAGGACGCGCATCCGGAACACCCACAACGGCAGCACCGGCTCACGAGCGCGCCGCTCGACCAGCACGAACCCCATCAACAGCAGGGCCGACGCGACGAAGAGGACGATGCTGACCGGCGCGTCCCAGGCCCACTGCACCCCGCCCTGGAGCAGGGCGAGCAGCAGCGACGTGCCGCCGAGCGCGAGGACCGCCGAGCCGAGGTAGTCGATCCGGTGCGTGCGCCGGGCGACCTTCTCCTCGAACCGCCGCCACAGCACCCAGCCGGCGGCGGCCCCGAGCGGCAGGTTGACGAAGAAGATCCACCGCCAGCCGATCGTGTCGGAGAAGATCCCTCCCAGGGTCGGCCCGATCAGCGCGGCCATCGCCCAGACGCTCGCGGTGTACCCCTGCACGACGGCGCGTTCCTTCATCGAGTAGATGTCCCCGAGGATGGTCATCCCGATCGGTGCGATCGCTCCCGCACCCAGGCCCTGGACGACCCGGAAGACGATCAGCGCGGTCATCCCCCACGCCAGCCCGCAGAGCAGCGAGCCGAGGACGAACAGAGCGACCCCGAGCAGCATCAGCGGCTTGCGACCGAACAGGTCGGCGATCTTGCCGTACAGCGGCACCGAGACCGCCTGCGCCAGCAGATAGATCGAGAACAGCCACGGGAACGAGGTGAAACCGCCGAGGTCGGACACCACGGCCGGTACCGCCGTCGCCAGGATCGTCGAGTCGATCGCGACCAGGCCGATGCTGAGCATGACGGCCAGCAGGATCGGGCCCCGCTCGCTGCGCAGGCCGACCTCCGAACGGGTGGCTCGAGCCTGGCTGGTGCTGCTCACCCCGCGGAAACTACCTGCCGGCGCGATGCATTCCCACGATCGCTCTCGCGGACGCAGCCGGGGTTCCGAGCCGGGTGAGCGACCTCCTCGAGGGCCGGAGGGCCTGAACTCCTGCCCGCGCTCGCCCGTACTCCCGGGTGACGCGTCCGGCGGTCACCCGACAGAGAGGTCTCTCACCCATGTACAGGAAGCTCTCCGCGGCGCTGCTCGGCGCCATCCCCGCGGTAACACTTGCGCTGGTCCCCTCGTCTGCGGTCGCCGACCACGGCAACCACTCCGGCCACGACCTGATCCGGATGGGTCTCACCCCCAGCCTGCCCACCGACGACCCGATCGTCGGCGTGGGTCCGGGCGGTCTCCCGTGGCAGATCGACCGCGGCGAGGTCCGGGTGCGGCTGAACGGCCGGATGGACGTGCGTATCGAAGGTCTCCAGGTGCCGCGCAACGGCGGCGCCGACAACCCCGTCGGGAGCATCGACGCGGTGCTCTACTGCGGCGGGATGCAGGTCGCCGACAGCGGTCCTCACCCGATGACCATCCCCGACGGCGACGCCAGGTTCCGGGTGTCCCTCGAAGTCCCGACAACCTGCGACCAGGCCACCGTGCTGATCAGTCCCAGCCCCCTTGTCGGCCAGGCGTACATCGCCAGCGCCGTCACCCGCTGACCCACACGCGACCTGGTGCGTGTCAACGCCCGCCCGCAACTCGACCCAACAGCCGCGCCGCCGGACATCGGCGTCCTGCAACGACGGGCCCGGACCGCGACCGTGACAGCGTTGACCGACATGCGACTTCTCGTGATCAACGGCCGTGACCTCGACTGGCTGTTCGAGGACGAGCGACTGGCCGCGCGCGTCCGGGCGAACCTGGAGCGCCACCTGGCCGGCCCACAACCGTCACCGGATTCAGGCTGAAGGGTCCCAGCGCCGAGTGCCTCTCCTCGCGATGTCGCACGACGTGACCGTCCGAGGCTCTAGTGTCGCCGAGTGGAACTCGTGTTGCTGGGCGTCCGTGGCTCGACGCCCGCCCCGGGCCCGGACCATGTGAGGTACGGCGGCCACACCTCGTGCGTGGCCGTGATCCCGATCGGGGGGGCGGTCCCCACCCTGTTGATGGACGCCGGGACGGGGATCCGACGACTTCCCGACCTCCTCGGACCCGAGCCCTTCCACGGGTCGATCCTGCTCAGTCACCTGCACTGGGACCACGTCGAGGGACTGCCGTTCTGCCGCGCGGTCGACCGCGACGACTCCCGGGTCGACCTGCACGTGCCCGAGCAGGACGGCGTCTCGGCCCGGGACCTGTTGGCCCGCACCATGTCCCCGCCCTCGTTCCCGATCGTGCCGGAGGGCTTGCTCGGCAGCTGGCGTTTCCTTCCTGCACCCGACGGCACGGCGTCTGTCGAGGGCTTCGAGGTGACCGCGGTCGACATCAGCCACAAGGGCGGGCGCACGCTGGGCTACCGCGTGGCGTCTTCGACGTCGTCGTTCGCCTACCTGCCCGACCACGCCCCCTCACGAGGCATGACCCAGGCCGCCCGGGATTTGATCGAGGGCGTCGACGTACTCCTGCACGATGCCCAGTTCCTGGAGTCCGAGCGACGTCTGGCCGACGACTACGGGCACGCCACCGTCGAGGAGTCGATCACCCTGGCCGAGAAGGCCGGCGTCGGGCGGCTGGTGCTGTTCCACCACTCGCCGGTGCGCACCGACAACCAGCTGGACCGGCTCCTCGACCTCCTGGATTCGACGGTCCCGGTTGTGGTGGCCCGGGAGGGAATGCGGATCCCGGTGGGCTCCGCCGGGGACCAGCAGGCCTGAGCAGACGGCGTACCTGCGGGTCGCTACGATCCGGCTCATGACTACGGTTCCGCCCTCGCGTGGCGTCGACGCCGACCGCATCCTCGAGCAGCCGCTCTTCGCCTCGCTGACAAGGCTGGAGGCCGAGGAGTTCGTCCGCTACTGCGAGGTCCGGCACGTCGAGCCCGGACACGCGGTCTTCACCCAGGGTGGTCTCCCGGCCGCCTTCTTCGTCATCGAGTCCGGCGAGGCCGAGGCGGCCGCCGACGGCCAGTCGCTGCGCCAGATGGGGCCGGGCGACTGGTTCGGCGAGGTCGGCATCGTCCAGCACGCCCCCCGCACCGCCACTGTCTCGGCGGTCTCGAGGTTGACGGTGATCGCCATGACGAGCTTCGAGTTCCGGCGGCTGGAAGCAGAACATCCCGACATCGCCGCGACGATCAAGCGCACGATGCAGGAGCGTCTTCAGAGCTGAAGCACCTGGGGCGACGGAGGCCGGTGAGGTGCGGCGATTGTTCCCGCGCCGCCGGTTCCCAAGACGTCATTCGACGCGGGACTTCTGGCCCTGGTAGCGGTTGGAGGTGTCTCCGGATTGCGCGGACGTCCGCGCAAACCACGCAGACGCACCTCTGGCCGACGGCGTCCCGCGGATGTCAGTAGTACCAGGGGAACGGCGACCAGTCGGGGTCTCGCTTCTCGAGGAACTGGTCGCGGCCTTCCTGGGCCTCGTCGGTCATGTAGGCCAACCTGGTGGTCTCGCCCGCGAACAGCTGCTGACCCACCAGGCCGTCGTCGATGAGGTTGAAGGAGTACTTGAGCATCCGTTGGGCGGTGGGGCTCTTCCGGTTGATGATCCGGCCCCACTCCAGGCCGGTGGCCTCGAGCTCGGCGTGCGGTACGGCGCGGTTCACGGTGCCCATCCGGACCCCGTCCTCGGCGGAGTACTCCTGACCGAGGAAGAAGATCTCGCGGGCGAGCTTCTGGCCGACCTGGCGGGCGAGGTACGCCGACCCGAAGCCGCCGTCGAACGAGCCGACGTCCGCATCGGTCTGCTTGAAACGGGCGTGCTCCCGGCTGGCGATGGTCAGGTCGCACACGACATGCAACGAGTGACCGCCGCCGGCCGCCCAGCCGGGGACCATACAGACCACGACCTTCGGCATGAACCGGATCAGCCGCTGGCACTCCAGGATGTGCAACCGACCGAGACGTGCCCTGTCGATCTGGGCCGGGGCGTCGCTCGCCGCACCACCCTTCGGCTCTTCGTACTGGTAACCCGTCTTCCCGCGGATGCGCTGGTCACCACCGGTGCAAAATGCCCACTTGCCGCTCTTCTCGCTCGGGCCGTTGCCGGTCAGGAGCACGCAGCCGACGTCGCTGGAGGTGCGCGCGTGCTCGAGGACGCGCAACAGCTCGTCGACGGTGTGCGGGCGGAACGCGTTGAGTACGTCGGGCCGGTCGAAGGCGATGCGGACCGTGCCGTGCGCCCGTGCGCGGTGATAGGTGACGTCGGTCAGGTCGTCGAACCCCGGGACCGCGTCCCACTGCTCGGGGTCGAAGATCTCGCTGACGCCGGCGATCGCGCTCATGTCGCGCAACCTACCGGCCGTGGAGGCCAGCGGCTCCGCAGCGTCGCCACGCCGTCGCCGGAGAGGTCGTCCAGGGCGGCCGTGCGGCCAGTCATCGCGAGGAGCAACGACAGCATCGGGCCCTCGACAGTCGACCCGGAGTCGACCACCGCGTCCCCCTCGGAGGAATGGGTCGAAGGGTCCGGTTGTTGTTCTCTACATGACACTCGAAGGTACCTACGCACCCAGCAAGCAACAGTGGGTCCGCGACCAGGTGGCGGAGTTCGAGGCGTCCAATGGAGCTAGGGCGAACAGACTCCGCGACACCGGCGACCCGATCGTGGTGATCACGTCGGTCGGCGCGAAGAGCGGGAGCCTGCGCAAGAACCCGGTGATGAGGGTCGAGCGCGACGGCAAGTACGTCGCGGTCGCGTCGATGGGTGGCGCACCGGAGAACCCGACGTGGTTCCACAATTTCGTGGCGCACCCCGAGGTCGAGCTCCAGGACGGCCCGGAGAAGCACAGCTACACGGCTCGGCTGCTGTCCGGTGAGGAGCGGGCCGAGTGGTGGGCCTACGCGGTCGAGACCTGGCCGACCTACGGGCAGTACCAGAAGAAGACCGAGCGCGAGATCCCGGTGTTCCTGCTCGAGCGAGTCGCCTGAGACCGCGGCCGGCTGGCTGGCTGCGGCTCCACCATGGGATGTCGACGAACCTGCACTCCCCTCGGCGTACATGCCATGGGAAGTGCGAATTCGTCTGCATCCCATGGTGAAGCTGCACGACCCGGGAGGGCCACCGGAGTCACGTGACACCCTCGAGCTCTACGCCGTCCGCGCGATCGAGACGGCGAGCCCGACCAGGTGGTCGAGACGTGCGAGCTCGGAGTCGAGGTACTCCGGTCCACCGCGCCGCCCGATGGCGACGACCCGAGCATGACCGATCGGAGCGACCGCCACCAGGTCATCGCCGATGGCCTGGCGGGCCGGCCCTGAGCCCGGCTGCAGCTCGATCGACGTCGGCGCGCCCTCGGTGGCGCACTCGATCTCGGAGGACCCGTTCTCGGTGATCGCGACCCGCGCGGCCCACTCGCACCGGAACGCGACCGGCAGTGACTCGATCAGCCGGTCGAGCGCGACCGCAGGCTCGGCGGTCAGCGACTCCACGACCTCGAGATCGGGGAAGAGGTTGCCCCCGGCGAGGTAGCGGCTGATCCACAGCACCTTGACGCCTTCGACGGCGTTGCAGGCGGACACCACCGAGTCGGGCATCACGCCCTCGACCATGTCGAGGAGTACGTCGTCCACGTCGGTGCCGTCGGGGCGCTTGGCGACGATCTCGATCGCCTCGATGTCGCCGCCCGCGGCGCCGATGGCCGACGCCAGCCGACCGAGCGACCCGGGCACGTTCGGCAGCTCCACCCTCAGCAGCAACATGCGACGAACCTAACCACGGCTCATGGCGGCGAGGTTTCGTTTCCCGACTCGTGGGCGAGCCGGCCGGCCAGGCCGCTGGCGCGCTGCGCCTCGCGCGCCAGCGCCAGACGTACGGCGTCCGGCGTCGCGACCAGGGTCACCTTCTGCTCGGCACGGGTCAGGGCGGTGTAGAGCAGCTCGCGGGTCAGCAGCCGCGAGTCGTCGGGCGGAAGGAGCACCGTGACCTCCTCGGCCTGGCTGCCCTGGCTCTTGTGCACCGTCATCGCGTGCATCGTCTCGACCTCGGTCAGCCGCGAGGTCGCCAGCTCCCGAGGACCCCCGGGCACGTCGATGGCGGCGCGCACCCCGTCATGGGTCGCGACGACGACCCCCGTGTCGCCGTTGAACAGGTCGAGTCCGTAGTCGTTGCTGGTCAGCAGCAGCGGCCGACCGGCGTACCACTCCTGCCCCCAGCCGCCCCCGATCGGCAACCCGGTGTGCTCGGCCAGGGAACGCTCGACCAGGCGGTTCCAGTGGCCCACGCCCCAGGGGCCGTCGCGATGGGCGCAGAGCAGCCGGTGCCGGCCGAGGGTCGAGATCGCCCGGACCGCGTCGCCCGACGCAGCCGCCTCCCGGAGGCGGAGCGCGTGACGCGTCAGCCGCTCGTGGAGCCCGTTGAGAACGCCGGAGTCGGACGGGTCTAGCAGCTCGACGTGGTCGTCCGCGCCGGCCAGCTGGTCGAGCGCACGGTCGGCGTCCCCGTCGCGGACCGCTCGGGCCAGTCCGCCGATCTCCGGGCCGAAACGGTGGGACGTCGTCAGCCCGGCCACCACCCGCGGGTCACGCCGGGTGAGCCCCTGCACGAGATCGGCCAGGACCGCCCCAGCCTCGACCGACGCCAGCTGGTCCGGGTCGCCGACGAGCACCAGCCGACAGTCCGACCGCACCGCCTCGAGCAGGCGGGCCATCATCGTCAGCGAGACCATCGAGGTCTCGTCGACCACGATCACGTCGTGGGGCAGGCGGTTGTCCCGGTCGTGGCGGAAGCGGTTGCGGCTGCCCCGCTTCCAGCCGAGCAGCCGGTGGAGCGTCCGGGCGGTCGGCTCACCGACCGCCTGCCGGTGGACGTCGAAGGCGGGGCCGGACAGTGCCGTCCGCACGGCCTCCTGGAGTCGCGCCGAAGCCTTGCCGGTCGGCGCCGTGAGGGCGATCCGCAGTGGGCGCTCCGACTGGTCTGCCAGCAACGCGAGGAGTCCGGCCACTGCCGTCGTCTTGCCGGTGCCTGGGCCGCCGGTGAGCACCGTGGTCCACTGCTGCGCGGCGGCCAGCGCGGCTGCACGTTGCTCGGCGTACCTCTCGTCGAAGAGGGTCCTTGCCACCGACTCGAGCCGCCCTACGTCGACAACAGGCGACGGAAGGGAGAGCCGCGCGACGAGATCGTCGCGCACCTGGCACTCCTCCCGCCAGTAGCGGTCGAGGTAAAGCAGGTCGCCCTCGACGCGCACCACCCCGGCTTGCGCGACCTTGCTCGCCGCGACGCGTTCGGCCCAGGTTCCCCGGGGCCAGGCCAGGCCCGCGGGCAGCGGCTCGTCGGTCACGCCGGCCAGCCCCAGGCAGACCGAGCCGTGCCGCAGGGACCGTACGGCGAGGGCCACGGCCAGTGCCACCTCGTCGTCCGGCTCATCGGTCAGTGCCTGGATGCGACGGGCGGCATGGGCGTCGGACGACTCGACGACGCCGGCGGCGTTGAAGGCACCGAGCACGCCGCCGACACCGAGCGCGAAGCGCCGGTCGCGCGGGTCCTCGGGCTCGAACGGCTCGATCATCTCGGGGTCCCCTCGAGGAGATCGCTGAGGTCGGTGACCAGCGCGGCGGGAGGCGCCCAGTCGAAGACGCCGGCGACATGGCCGTCGACGACGGGTGTGTCGGGGCCGCACATCCCACGCAGGAAGAGGTAGAGCACGCCGCCGAGGTGGCGGGCCGGGTCGTAGGCCGGCAACCGCCAGCGCAGGAACCGGTGGAGCACCACGGAGTAGAGGAGCGCCTGCAACGGGTAGTGGCTGTGCAGCATCGCAGCCGCCATCTCACTCCGCCCGTAGTCGGCCGACGTCACGGGCGTGCCCGGCTCGCCGAGCAGGTTGGTCTTGTAGTCGACCACGACATAACGGTGGTCGTCGGGATCGGCCGGGCCGGGGACCCGCAGCACGACGTCGATCGACCCGGACAGGTAACCCCGGAGCGCCTGCTCACCGAGCGGGCCGACGAGCTGGTCGGCGTACGACGCGAGCGGGTCGCCGTCGGGAAGGTGCGCGCGCAGGAGGCCGGCCAGATCCTCCAGACGTACGTCGTCTCTCCTCCTAGGACTGGTTGCGGGCCGGTCGCCGCCGGTCAGCGGGAACTCGAAGTCCAGCTCGCACAGCCGGTCGCGCGTGGGGATGTCGACCAGTCGGAGACCCGCGGCGAGCGGCCCGAGCCGCGTGTTCTGCGACGGCAGCAGGGCGTCGGCGATCTCGCCCGGCTCCACCCCGACCGGCCACCACTGGAGCTGCTCGCGGGCGCGGGTCACGAGCTCCGCGCGGAGGTCCGGCGCCTCGGGGTCGGCGAGCTCGAGCACCCCATGGACCAGGCTGCCGAGGGCCGCCCCGGAGGGGAGGTCGGCCATCGGCGAGGGGACAGACCGTCTCGCGAGCAAGCTCGCTTCGGTCTCGCTGCGACCACTGGGCTCCGACTCCGTCGGATCGGGCGGGCTGATGTCAGACCGCCTCGCGAGCAAGCTCGCTTCGGTCTCGCTGCGACCACTGG
>JAICSC010000278.1 GCA_025937085.1 Nocardioides sp. | reverse complement strand
GCACTCCTCGGCCCGGACCTCGCCGACCAGGATCCGGCTCGGCCGCATCCGCAGGCTCTCTCTGACCAGGTCGCGCAGCACGATCTCGCCGGTGCCCTCCAGCCCCGCCTGCCGGGTCTGCATCGCGACCCAGTCGGGGTGCGGGAAGCGCAGCTCGAACACCTCCTCGGCACTGACCACGCGCTCACCACCGGGGATGGCGGCGGCCAGACAGTTGAGGAAGGTCGTCTTGCCCGCCTGCGTGCCGCCGGCGACCAGGACGTTGAGACCCGCCCGGACCGATGCCTCCAGGAAGGCCGCCGACGGGTGGGTCAGGGTGCCGAGCTCGACCAGCTCGTGCAGCCTGGTGGCGGTGAGCACGAACTTCCGCACGTTCACGGCCGTCCAGCCGCGGCTGATCCCCTCGAGCACGACATGGAGCCGGTGACCCTCGGGCAGCATGGCGTCGACGAACGGCCGCGAGATGTCGATCCGGCGGCCGGAGGCCTTCAGCATGCGTTCGACCAGCTCCTGGACCTGGGCTCCGGTGAGCATCAGGTTGGTCAGCTCGTGGCGACCCCGGCGCGCCACGAAGACCCGCGACGGGTCGTTGATCCAGAGCTCCTCCACCGACGGGTCGTCCAGGTAGGGCTGCAGCGGCCCGAACCCGGACACTCGGGCGACCAGCTCGCCGACCATCGACTCCGCGTCGGCCACGGGCGCGACGACACCGGTCAGGCTGCGCTCGTCATGCGCGCGGACCACCTCCTCGGCGAGGCGGCGTACGACGAAAGCATCGCGCTGCGGGTCGACGCCCTCGGCGCGCACAGCCTCGCGCACCCGCCGATCGAGCGACTCGACCAGGGTCGGCGTGCGCGTCGGTGATGGCCACTGACACAGGCGATCCCTCTCCCGAGTAAGAGATCCGTGCTGGCAACCTACGACCGAGACCGCCCAAGCCGGAAGGGGTCGACCAGAATCTGTGGATCATGAGTCCTGACATGAGCAACGAAAAGCACGACGGCACCGGGGTCCGTCAGCTGCGGCTGGTGGTCCACGCCGAGGACTACGACGGGGCGTTGCGGTTCTTCCGCGACGTGCTCGGCATGCCCGAGGAGGAGGCGTATACCGGCGACGGGGGCGCGGAGGTCACGATCCTCGGGGCCGGGCGGGCCACGCTGGAGATCGCGAACACCGCCCAGGTCGAGATGATCGACGAGGTTGAGGTCGGCCGCCGGGTGGCGCCGCACTTCCGCGTGGCCCTGGAGGTGGGCGACGCCGCGGCGGCGACAACCGCCGGCGTGGAAGGAGGAGCGACGCAGGTCGCGCCGCCGACGCGGACGCCGTGGAGCTCCCTCAACGCGCGCCTCGACGTACCGGGCGGCGTCCATCTCACGCTCTTCGAGGAGCTCGACTCGTGACCCGGGAGAAGGCCCCCACGGGCCGATGTCTGTGCGGCGGGGTCAGCTTCACCGCCACCGGGCCGCTGCGCGACGTCATCAACTGCCACTGCCACCGGTGCCGCCGGTGGACGGGACACCACATGGCGGCGACCTCCTCGGCTCTGGCCGACATCCGGCTGGCGGGCGAGGAGCTGCTGGCGTGGTACAGCCCCGACGAGCACGCGGCGTACGGGTTCTGTCGGGAGTGCGGGTCGAGCCTGTTCTGGCGGGCGGCGGACGAGCCGGAGCGGTGGTCGATCTGCGCCGGCACGCTCGACCCGCCCACCCACCTGACGACCACCGAGGCATGGTGGGTGAGCGAGGCCGGCGACTACCACACCCGGCCGGCACTCCCCGAGCGTCAGACGGAGTGAGCCGGGCTCACGTCACGGCCAGCGCGCTGAGTCGCTCCAGCCCGGGGCCGGTGTGCACGCGCAGGCGGGCGAGCGCGTCCTCGAGCGCCGTGGAGCCGGGGTGGTCGGGCGGGATGCGGGCCGGGTTGAGCGCGACCGTGTCCGCCCAGGCCTTGATGTCGGGCTCGGCGCCGAACGACATGGCGGCCCGCGTGCCCAGGACGTTCATCTCCGCCCACCCCGCCAGGCTGTTGCCGTACGGCGACGGTGGGCACAGCCGGTTCCTCTCCGCGTCGTCCTCGCGGGTCGCCTCGACGTAGCCGGCGAGAGCCGCGCCGAAGCACGGGAAGCCGGCCCGGATCGGCTGCAGCGTGATGGCGGACGGTCCCCAGATCGGCACCATGGGCGGGTACTTCAACCCGGCCGCGGCGCAGTGCACGACCAGCGCGTCGGCGGCGACCTCCACCGACCCGCCCTCGAGCTCGATCCGGCCGGGCCGGACCGACCGGATGTGCCCGCGTCGTACGACGTGTTCGACGCTGCGCAGCTGCTCCAGCTCCCACGTGGCCAGCGTCGGTGTCTTCGCCATCGTCGGCGTGACCGAGCGGTCGATGCGAAGCATGATCCCGGCCTCCTCCAGGCGGAGGAACAGATCCTCCAAGGACGTCGCCGCCCCCGCGGCCGCCATCGTGTCGGCGGCCATGCCGAGGAACACGGCCGGGTCGGGCTGGACCACCGCCCGGTTCAGCATCCACGGGTCGCGGGGCCGCACCCAGCAGATCGCACCCGGGTCCACCCCGCGCCCGAGGAGCCAGATGCAGGCATCGGTCGCGGTCTTTCCCGACCCCACGACGACGTACTCGCTCGGCGCCTCGGACAGCCGGGCGAGGTCGTTGACCGGAATCACCCGCACACCGCCGGCCACCTCGAACGGCGGCGGCGTCTCCTCGGGGATGTCCGGGGCGAGGTAGCGGGCGTCGACGATCCGGCAGTCCGGTGGTACGACGTACCGCTCACCGGAGATGTGTGAGACGACCGTGCGATCGCCGGCGTACTCGCAGTTGGCGAGGAACTCGACGCGCCCGGGCTCGAGCATCCGTTCGGCCAGGACCTTGTCGAAGTACGCCAGGATCTCGGAGACCGTCGCCCGCTCCTGCAGGCCGGTCTCGGGGCCGTGCTGCTGGAGACGGCCACCCCCCATCAGCGTCGACGCGACCCCGTAGAACGCGGAGGCCTGGTGCAGGCGCACGAACGGGTAGGCGCCGAGCCAGTGTCCGCCGACACCGTGGCGGCGGTCGACCAGGGCGACTCGGACGTCGGTGTGGTCGATCAGGGCGTCGGTGAAGGCCATGCCCATCGCGCCGGCGCCGACCACCAGGTAGTCCGCGTCGAGCGGGTGCGCCGCGTGTGTCATGTGTCCCCACCACCTGTCTCGGCGAGCGTCTCGATCTCGGTCTCGCTCCAGGCGCCGTTCACGCCCGGGGCGGCCGCGAGGTAGCGGGCGATGCGGGCGCCGTCGTACCCGTGCGCCTCGCGGAGGCCGATGGAGATCCAGCGCAGGTACGGCGCGGTAGGGGCGGCGAGAGGCAGGCTCGTGACGTCGTGGTGGGTGATGGTGAACATCGGGGTGCCGTCCAGCTCGCCCAGGCGGAGAACGGTCTCGTAGTGACCCGGCCCGGTGGCGACCATGGTCTCGACGTCGGGCAGCAGACCCGCCAGGTCACGGGCGAACTCCCCTCCCGGGGGGCGCCGACGCTCCTGCGCCGCGACGTCGCCGAACTGGTCGGCGGTGATCAGGTACGCCCGACAAGCGGCGACACCAGGCAGCGCGCCGTCGAAGAACGCCATACCCCCTCCCCACACCCCGGACTCGGACGCGAAGGCGATGCCGCCCGGCACCTCGACCCCTTCGGCGCGGGTCGGGTCGCTCCGGTCACGGCAGCCGACGTAGTCACGCGATCCGCCGGCGGGCCGGCCTCCCGACAGGTAGCACCGGAAGCGACCCATGGCCAGATTGGACCCGTAGACGACGTACCAGATCCGCCTCATCTCAGGCGGGGAGCGGGGCTTCCCGGAACGACGCCCGCGCCTCCTCCAGCAGGACGCGCTCGGCCTCGCGGTAGCGCTTGTCCGCCTCGGCGGGGCTGTCGCCGACCGCGGTGAGCCCGATCCGGCCGAGCTCGGTGAGGGAGCTGATCATGTGGAACACGATGCCCACTTGGCGCGACTGGTCGAAGTGCAGCCCGTGGCGGGCGACGATGTCGAACAGGTCGGACACGCTCAGGCCACGCAGCAGGTCCGACTCGAGATGGTCCGTGGCCACGAGATGCTTCTCCTGGCCGCGCGGAGTCAGGAACAGCGCCGTGGTCGGGTCATAGCGGCCGTCGGTGAGGAACTGCAGGGTCAGGAACGGGTGCGTCGTCCCGCCCTTGCGCAGGTTCAGCTCGATGGCGTACGCCGTGAACTCGCCGTCTGCGCCGCGCACGACGACGAAGTCGACCGCGAACCGCCCGAGCGCGCCCTCCTTCGCGAGCTGCTTCCCGATGGTCTCCGCGTGCTGAGTGATGAGCCGGGCGTACTGCGCCGAGGCCGGGAAGACGCACCCGAGGTACTTCTGCCCGCTCGCCCCGCCGAGGAGCTGGTCGTGGGTCGACAGCAGCTGCACGGAGCCGTCCGGCAGCACCCGGAGCTGGACGCTCGGGCTCTCGAACTCGATGCCGGAGATGCGCTCCTCGACGATCCCGGCCCCCGTCTGGAACTTGGCGAGGTAGACGTCGAGCGGAACCTTCTCGTCCTCGAGCTCCATGTGCTTCAGGCGATCGAGGACCGCAGCGCGCTCGTCGCCGGTGCCGGGTGCCGGGAGCCCGGACAGCCGCACGAGCGCGTTCCCCGACCCGGAGACGCCCTCGTTGAGCTTCACGATCACGCTGTCCATCGTCGGTCGCTCGGCGCGCATCCCGACCACCGCGTCGGTCAGCTCGTCCAGGGTGCGCAGGTTCTCCACCCCCAGGGGGTGGGGCACGCCCGCCTCGGCGAACAGGCGGCGGCAGCCGGACTTGGAGCCGAGCGGGGCGAG
>JAICSC010000162.1 GCA_025937085.1 Nocardioides sp. | reverse complement strand
TCGGCGCTGTGGCAGTACGCGTCGAGGTAGTCCACCCCGTGGTGCGACACGACCGCGTGCGGGTCGACCACGCGTGTCGACTCCTCGTCGCGTGCGGGCACGTAGTAGGTCAGGCGCACCTGGCGGCGACGGCGTACGGCGTCCTCCAGCTGCCCGCGCAGAGCCAGTGTGGCGGGGACGTCGTCACCGGGGTCGAGAAGTGGGGTGCTGCCGGCGGCGGCGCCCTCGAGCTTCGTCAGGGCCCGGTCGACGACCTCGCGGGTGTCCTGGTCGGCCCCGGCGCGCAACGCCCGCAGCGCCACGATGATGGCGCTGGCCTCGGTCGGGGTCAGGCGCAGCGGGCGGGCCAGGTAGTCGGCGTTCGAGACCCGGATGACGCCCTCCCCCTCGAGCGCGTCGAGGTCGACGTCGATCAGGTCGTCGGGATAGCCACCCGGGAGGCCGCACAGGAACAGCACTCGCAGGTCTCGGTCGAGCTGGTCGGCCGGGACGCCGATCACCCGCGCGGCCTCGTCGAGGGGCACCTGGTCGCGGGTGTACAGGTAGGGCACCAGACGCAGGAGGCGCCCGACCTGGTCCCTCGCCGCACCGGCCGTCGTCGCGCTCACGAGGCAGCCTCCACGGCCGTTCGCAGCCGGGAGACGACCTGGTCACGCAGCGCGGGCGGGCCTTCGACATAGAGGTCGGGGCCGAAGGCGAGCAGCTCGTCGGCCTGCGCCCCGGACAGGCGCAGGCGGTCCCACGGCGTCTTCTCGTCCGGACCCGCGACATCGGGCTCGATGGTCGTGGCGGTGCGCCGGAGCACCGCCGCCGCGCCCGGGCGGAGCAGGACCACCGCCTCCTCGGTCGGGGTCGACGGCTCCAGCCGTCGTGCGGTCTCACGGACGTCGGTGCCCGGTGGCACCACGAACGACGCCGCCGGGCCGGTCATCCGGGCCTGGCCGACGACCCTGGACAGCCGGAAGACTCGCTCCTCGCCGCGGTCGGTGTCCCTCCCGACGACGTACCAGCGCCCGGAGTAGCGCACGACACCCCAGGGCTCGAGGTGCCGGGTCAGCGGCTGGGGGTAGCCCGGTCTGCGGTAGTCGAAGGTGACCGGACGGCGTGCCAGGGTGGCCTCCCAGAACACGTCGAACGACGGCTCGTCCGCGGTCAGCCGGGGCTGCGCGATCTCGAGCGCGCGGAGATCCAGCTCGAGCCCCGCGGCGGTCAGCTTGGCGACCGCATCGGTCGTCGCCTCGGCCAGCCGTGCGTGCTCCCAGACCCGGGTGGCCAGGGCCACCACGGACGCCTCGTCGGGCTCCAGGCTGATCTCGGGCAGTGCGAACTCGTCGGCCCGGATGCGGTAGCCCGGCTCGTCGTCGAAGTAGGGGTCCATCTGCCCGACCTCGATCGGGACGCCCAGGCTGCGCAGCTCCTCCTTGTCGCGCTCGAAGCTCTTCTCGAACGCGTCGGTGGACGGTGCGTCGGCGTACAGGATCTGACGGATGCGGTTCTTCGAGACGTAGTGCCGCTGGACCAGCAACATGATGAGCAGGTTGAGCAGACGCTCGGTCTTGGCGGTGCTGTTCACCGAAGGGGTCATCTCACGCTCCACGACGCCACGCTCTACATCTGGCGTACATCCTGCTCAGTCGGCGGAGAGGATGTCGACCACGAAGTAGAGAGTGGAGTTCGCCGGGATGTTCTGCTGGGCCTTGTTGCCGTAGCCGTCCTTCGGCGGGATCTGGAGGATGACCTCGCTGCCGACCTTCTGACCGACCAGGGTCTTGTCCCAGCCGGCCACCACCTGCTGCACGCCGATCGGGAAGCCCACGGGGGCCTTGTCGAAGTTCTCGTCGAAGGGCTTCTTGCCCTTGTAGACCGCACCGAAGTACTTCACGCCGAGGAGCTGGCCCTTCTTCACCGTCGCGCCGGTGCCCTTGCGCAGGACCGCGACATGGAGCTTGCCGTCGGGCTTCGGTGTACCTGCGAAGTCGAGGCCGGACACGCCCTTGCTGTCGGTCTGGACTCGGGGTGCCCACGCAGGGGGCTTGTGGGCGGAGCCGTTCGGGCCGCCGAGGGGTTGGTCGACGATGTCGACGACGACGGCGAGCACGTCCTTGCTGCCGATGCCTGACGAGGGGTCCGGTGTGCCGTTGAAGACGTCGGTGGCCGGTGCGTAGACCAGCACCCGTGACCCGACCGTCTTGCCGACCAGCGCGTCGCGGAACAGCTGTGGAGTCTGGGCGGTCACGGTGACCAGCGACGGCCGCTTCTCGGCGTAGGTGTCCTCCACGGTCTTCTGGGTGGATCCGTCGGCCAGGACCGTGTGGATCACCGCGGAGTCGCCGAGTGCCAGCTTCGCGCCGTTGCCCGTGGAGAGCACCTTCGTGGTCGATGAGGAGTCGGTGATCTTTCCGTCGAACTTCACCGTGGCGCTCGTGCCGACGTCGCCGCTCACGTGCACGGCGTCGGGTCCCAGCCCGCCCGCGGGGGCGCCGCTGTCGCTGCTGTTGCTGCTCCCACACCCGGCGAGGGTCAGCGCGGCCGCCACCAGGGCAGCGGAGAGGAGTCGGAGGTGGGGTCGGTGCACGGAGAGGCCCTTCGAGTGGGACGGTCGAGTGGGACGTTCAGACCGCCCAACCCTAGCCACCGGCCGGTGACGGACCAGAATCCGGAATCACATGCCGTCGATGAGGCGCTGGACCCGCTCGTCGTACGCCCGGAACGGGTCCTTGCAGAGCACCGTGCGCTGGGCCTGGTCGTTGAGCTTGAGGTGCACCCAGTCCACGGTGAAGTCCCGCCGCCGCTCCTGGGCCTTCCGGATGAACTCGCCGCGCAGCCGTGCGCGGGTCGTCTGGGGCGGGACCGACTTGGCCTGGAAGATCTTCAGGTCGGAGGTGACCCGCGCCACGGCGTTGCGGCGCTCGAGGAGGTAGTAGAGGCCGCGGTCGCGCCGGATGTCGTGGTAGGCCAGGTCGAGCTGGGCGATCCGCGGGTGCCCGAGCGGCAGCCCGTGGGTGGTGCGGTAGCGGTCGATCAGCTTCCACTTGATGACCCAGTCGAGCTCGCGATCCACCAGGCCCAGGTCGTCGGACTCGACGGCCTTCAGCCCCCTCTCCCACAGGTCGAGGGCCTGCTCGATGAGGGGTGAGGAGATCTCGCGGCGGTCGACGAAGTTGCGGGCCTTGGAGAGGTATTCGTGCTGGATGTCGAGCGCGCTCGCCTCGCGACCGTTGGCCAGCCTGACCTTGCGCTGCCCGGTGACGTCGTGGCTGATCTCGCGGATCGCGCGGATCGGGTTCTCCATCGTGAGGTCGCGCATCACCACGCCCTCCTCGATCATCCGCAGCACCAGGTCGCAGCTGGCGACCTTCAGCATCGTGGTGGTCTCGCTCATGTTGGAGTCGCCCACGATGACGTGCAGCCGGCGGAACCTCTCGGCGTCCGCGTGCGGCTCGTCGCGGGTGTTGATGATCGGGCGGGATCGGGTGGTGGCGCTGCTGACGCCCTCCCAGATGTGCTCGGCGCGCTGGCTCACGGCGTACGACGCCCCGCGGGCGGTCTGGGTCACCTTGCCGGCGCCGACGATGATCTGCCGGGTCACCAGGAACGGGATCAGCACGTCGGCGAGCCGGTTGAACTCGCCGGCCCGGCTGACCAGGTAGTTCTCGTGGCAGCCGTAGGAGTTGCCGGCCGAGTCCGTGTTGTTCTTGAACAGGTAGATCTCGCCGGCGATCCCCTCGTCGTGCAGCCGCTGCTCGGCGTCCTTGAGCAGACCTTCGAGGACCCGCTCCCCCGCCTTGTCGTGGGTGACCAGCTCGCCGACGTCGTCGCACTCGGGGGTCGCGTACTCCGGATGGCTGCCGACGTCGAGGTACAGCCTGGCGCCGTTGCGGAGGAAGACGTTGGAGCTGCGGCCCCAGCTGACGACCTTGCGGAAGAGGTACCGCGCCACCTCGTCGGGGCTCAGCCGACGCTGGCCCTTGAACGTGCACGTCACGCCGTACTCGTTCTCGATCCCGAAGATCCGGCGGTCCACGTGGTCAGCCTACGGCCTCGGTCCACCCGTCACTCGGAAGCGGGATCCTCCGGGAGATCGGTCGGGTCGATCTCGGACTCGGGGGTCGCCGCAGTCTCCGGAGCCGCCGGCGTGGTCGGGCCGCGGTCGCCCAGCAGCGCCTCGAGGCGGGCCGGCATCAGGCGCAGGAACTTCCGCGGTTGCGTCCGGGTGCGGTCGAGCACCGCCACCTCCAGGTCGCCGGCGGGGATCACCCGGTCACCGGCTCCGCCGTTGCCGTCCTCGGACGAACGCCCGAGCGCGGCCACCGCGACGTGGAGGGCGTCGGAGAGCGAGGCGTTCTCGGTGTAGTGCTCCTTCAGGTACGTCGCGACCACCTCGTCGGCGCCGCCCATCACGGCGTACTGGTGCTCGTCGGTGACCTGCCCCTGGTAGGTCAGCCGGTAGATCTGGTCGTCGGCGGGGCTGTCGCCGACCTCGGCGACGAAGATCTCGACCTCGTAGGGCTTCTCACCACCGCTGCTGAAGATGGTCCCGAGCGTCTGGGCGTAGGCGTTGGCCAGCCCGCGACCGGTGACGTCGCGCCGGTCGTAGGCGTAGCCCCGCATGTCGGCCAGGCGGACGCCGGCGATCCGGAGGTTCTCGAACTCGTTGTAGCGCCCCACCGCCGCGAACGCGATCCGGTCGTAGATCTCACTGACCTTGTGGAGGGCCTGCGACGGGTTCTCCGAGGCGAACAGCACGCCGTCGGCGTACTGGATGACGGCGACCGAGCGGCCACGGGCGATGCCCTTGCGAGCGAAGTCGGCCCGGTCCTTCATCAGCTGCTCGGGAGACACGTAGAACGGCATGCTCATGTTCGGGGGTCCTCGCTGTCAGGTCAGGGCCGCGGCGGGGCCGTCGGGGCGGTTCATCCGACCGGCGATCACCGCGTCGGCGATCTGAGCCACCTCGGAGTCGGCGAAGCGGCGTCCGCCCTCGGCGGTGACCACCTGGACGACCGGGAAGATCCGTCGGGTGAGGTCGGGGCCGCCGGTGGCCGAGTCGTCGTCGGCCGCGTCGTACAGGGCCTGCACGACCGCCGTCACGCAGTCATCCTCGGACAGGTCGTCGCGGTAGAGCTTCTTCAGCGAGCCGCGGGCGAACAGCGAGCCGGAGCCGACCGAGTAGAACGCGGTCTCCTCGTAGCGACCCCCGGTCACGTCGTAGCTGAAGATGCGCCCCTGGCCGGCGGCCAGGTCGTAGCCGGCGAACAGCGGCACGACCGCGAGGCCCTGCATGGCCATGCCGAGGTTGCTCCGGATCAGGCCGGCGAGGCGGTTGGCCTTGCCGTCCAGTGACAGAGTCATCCCTTCGATCTTCTCGTAGTGCTCCAGCTCGGTCTGGAACAACCGGACCAGCTCGACGGCGAGCCCGGCGGACCCGGCGATGCCGACGCACGAGTACTCGTCGGCCGGGAAGACCTTCTCGATGTCGCGCTGGGCGATGATGTTGCCCATCGTCGCGCGCCGGTCGCCGGCCATCACGACCCCGCCCGGGAACGTCGCGGCGACGATCGTGGTGCCGTGGGGCACCAGGTCGCCGGCGTGGCCCTGCGGCACGGTCCGGCGGGCCGGCAGCAGGTCGGGCGCCTGCCCGGCCAGGAAGTCGGCGAAGCTGGAGGTGCCGGGCATCATGTACGACGCCGGCAGGCGGGAGTCGACCACCCCTACTGGCCGCCCTTCTGGATGAACGACTTCACGAAGTCCTCGGCGTTGGTCTCGAGGACGTCGTCGATCTCGTCCAGGATCGCGTCGACATCGTCGTCCAGCGCTTCCTTGCGCTCGGCGACGTCGGACTCCGGCGCGACGTCGGTGACCTCGTCGGTCTCGCCGGACTTGCGCGGCTGTTTCTGCTCCTGAGCCATACATTCACCCTAGCCGCTCCGCCCCGACGACGAGGGTGGGTCCGATGGACCTGCCGGGTCCGCCAGGCGCGCACGGTGCGGTGCCGGTCAGCGGGTCAGGGCCCGGAACAGCTCCTCCGCGGTGTCGCAGCGGTCGATCAGCGCCGCCACGTGCGCCCGGGTCCCTCGCAGGGGGTCGATCGTCGGCACCCGCTGCAGCGACTCGCGGCCGGGGAGGTCGAAGATCACCGAGTCCCAGGACGCCGCCGCGATCGAGTCGGCGTACTTCTCCAGGCACCGCCCGCGGAAGTAGGCCCGCGTGTCGTCCGGGGGCTGGTGCATCGCGGTCTCCACCGACTGGTCGGTGAGCAGCCGCTCGATCCGGCCGAGCTGGACGAGCCGGTGGTACAGACCCTTGTCGGGCCGCACGTCGCTGTACTGGTAGTCGATCAGCTGGAGCTTGGCGTTGTCCCAGTCGATGCCGTCACGGTCGCGGTAGGAGTTCAGCAGCTTGAGCTTGGCCACCCAGTCCAGCTCACGAGCACACAGCATCGGGTCCTGCGCGAGACGGGTCAGCACCGACTCCCAGCGGTCGAGGACGTCGACGGTCTGGGGGTCCGCGTCGGCGCCGAGCCGATCATCGACGTACTTCCGGGCGAGCTCGAGGTACTCCCCTTGGAGCTGGAGCGCGGTGAGCCGGCGCCCGTCGTGCAGGGTGACCTGCTCACGCAGGGTGGGGTCGTGCGAGACGGCGCGCAGCGCCGCCACCGGCCCGTCCACGGTCAGGTCGGTGGTGATGAACCGGTCCTCGATCATCGCCAGCACCAGCGCGGTCGTCCCGAGCTTGAGGTACGTCGACACCTCGGCCAGGTTCGCGTCGCCGATGATCACGTGGAGCCGGCGGTACTTCTCAGGGTCGGCGTGCGGCTCGTCGCGGGTGTTGATGATCGGCCGCTTCAGGGTCGTCTCGAGCCCGACCTCGACCTCGAAGTAGTCGGCCCGCTGGCTGATCTGGAAGCCGTGCTCACGACCGTCCTGCCCGATCCCGACGCGACCCGACCCGACCACCACCTGCCGACTGACGAAGAACGGTGTGAGGTGGCGGACGATCTCGCTGAACGGCGTCGCCCGCGACATCAGGTAGTTCTCGTGGGCGCCGTACGACGCCCCCTTGTTGTCGGTGTTGTTCTTGTACAGGTTGATCGGCGTCGCACCCGGCGTCTGGGCGGCCATCCGGGCGGCATCCAGCATCACCTGCTCGCCGGCCTTGTCCCACCGCACGACGTCGAGAGGGCTGGTCACCTCGGGCGTGGAGTACTCGGGGTGCGCGTGGTCGACGTACAGCCGGGCGCCGTTGGTGAGGATCACGTTGGCCAGGCCGAGGTCCTCGTCGGTCAGCTGGCTGGGATCGGCGAGCTGACGGCTCAGGTCGAACCCGCGGGCGTCGCGCAACGGCGACTCCTCCTCGAAGTCCCAGCGGGCCCGCCGCGCCTTGACCGTGGCGCTGGCATAGGCGTTGACCACCTGCGAGCAGGCGACCATCGGGTTCGCATGAGGCTGCCCCTGCACCGCGATCCCGTACTCGACCTCGGCGCCCATCACCCGACGAACGGTCACGAGGCGAGCCTACGCGCCACGTCCCACGCCACGGTGCGGCGTCTCCGGCAGCCGGACGCGGGTTCAGAGGTACTGGCCGGTGTTGGGCACGGTGTCGATCGACCGGCCCGGCTCCGTCCCCTGCTTGCCCGTGATCAGCGTGCGGATGAACACGATCCGCTCGCCCTTCTTGCCGGAGATCCGCGCCCAGTCGTCGGGGTTGGTGGTGTTCGGCAGGTCCTCGTTCTCCTTGAACTCGTCCACGCACGCCTGGAGCATGTGCTGCACGCGCAGGCCGTGCTGGTCGTGCTCGAGGAAGTCCTTG
>JAICSC010000186.1 GCA_025937085.1 Nocardioides sp. | reverse complement strand
GCGCAGGCGCACCTGCCCCCGACGCGAGCCGCGATCATCATGAGCATGGAGCCGGTCTTCGCGGCCCTGTTCGCGGTGCTGTTCGGCGGGGAGAGCGCCACGGTGCGGATGATCTTCGGCGGCCTGCTGGTCCTCGCCGCGATGCTCCTCGCCGAGCTCGCACCGCGGCGCAGGGTCGAGGCCGAGGTCACCCACCTGACCGTCTGAGCACGGTCTGAGCCCGGTCTGAGCCCGGTCTGAGCCCGGTCTGAGCCCGGTCTGAGCCCGTCTGAGCCAGGTCGGTGCCCGGTCGGTGCCTGGTTGGGGCTTGTCGCACGACGCGGTTCTCCACCTACATTGAGACGCATGGACGGCCAGACGGAGCGGTGCGCCCACTGCGGCACCCCGGCCACCGAGGGGCGCTACTGCACCAACTGCGGTGCCGAGCTCGGCACCGAGCCGACCAACCCGAGGGTGTTCCCGTCGCCCACCGACACCGCCGAACGGGTCTACGACTTCCCCACCGCGGCGTACGCCGCCACGACGCCCGCCGCGCCCAGCCCGACGTACCGCCGAACCGCTGAGCCGGTCGTGCCCGGGTCCGGCCACCGTCGTCCCCGCGGGCCCGGTCCGGGCCTGTGGGTGGGCGTCGCGGTGGCGATGGTCGTGGTGCTGCTGCTGGGCGGGTTCCTGCTGCTGCGCGGCGGTGGCGGGGACGGGAGCGCCGGCGCCGCCTCGACGCCGGCGATCGTGCCCTCCGCCGACGCGGCCTCGAGTACGCCGTCCAGCCCCGACTCCTCGCCCACGGCACCCTCATCGTCCCCGACGGTGCGGGTGACCGGGCCGCCGACGAACGTGGCCGGGTTCGCCCAGGCCTCCGCCCCGCGCCATGCACCCGCCGGACTCGACTTCGCTGGTCGCCGGGTGACCTACGTGGCCGCCAACCTGGTCGACGGCCGCAACGACACCTGCTGGCGGGTGGTCGGGGACGCGACCGGCACCGTCCTCACCTTCCGGCTCGACCAGCCGACCCGGCTGACGCGGGTGGGGCTGGTCAACGGCTACTCGAAGATCGCCTACTCCCACAACCGCCCCTACGACTGGTACAAGGGCAACCGCCGCGTGCTGTCGGCCGAGTGGGTCTTCGACGACGGCAGCAAGGTTTCGCAGAGCTTCATCGCCGACCGGGCGATGCAGCAGCAGGCGATCAAGCCGGTGACCACGCGCGTGGTGCGGCTGCGGATCACCTCGGTCTCGCCGCCGGGCAAGGGCCGGGCCGCCCGTAACGACACCGCGATCAGCGAGGTGCTCCTGCTCGGCCGCACGGGCTGAGGGCCGGTGGTCGGGGGGATCGCCGGTCGACCGGCGATCCCGTCGCATAGCAGGGGTTGCAACAGCTACTAAGCGACAGGAGTGCCCTCACCGGGACGCGGGTGGGACTCCTGTGGCGACCCCGCCCCGGTGTCTCGGAGACGAGTCAGCACCACCGCGGCGCCGTCGGCGACCTCCCGGCTGACGTCGAGATGCGTCACCGGGCGGATGACGTTCGGGCCGACCGGCGAGCGAGCACCGCGCCCTCGCCGGGGCCGGCGACGAACCGGCGGCATCTTCGTCGGGTACGACGACGATGGTGGTCTCCACTGGTCTCCACTGTCCTCACCGTCGCCAGCGTCTCGGCCGCGCCCAGAGCGCGACTTCAGTCCAGGTGCCGGAGCCGCGGCCACAGGGCCTCCCACGACAGCCGCGGGTCGCTACAGACCCCGACGGGCTCACCCTGCTCCTCGTTGTCGACGCCCACGCCGTTGTCCAGACGAGCCCGCAGCTGGCAGGAGCCGAAGAGGTGGCGGAACTGCCCCCACTGCCCGCCGACCACCACCACGGTCCGCGCCGAGGCCGAGGGCCGCCCGGCGTCGTAGAGCCCGTTCTGGGCGCTGAAGACGGGGATGTCGGACCGGTAGCGGTGCACGGCCCCCGCCTCGCCGTAGTTGGAGGCGTAGACCACGACCGAGCCCGGTGCCTGACCACGTCGGGCCTCGTCGTACACGCGGCCGACCTGATCGGCGTACGCCGGCCAGCCGACCGAGTCCTGGACCACCTGGTTGATGTCCGCGATCGGCGTTGAGCCGACCGACCCGACCGGGACGAGCGGCAGGCCGATCACCAGCGCGACCAGGCCGTTGACCGCGAACAAGGCTCCCCACACGCGCGCCAGGTGGCGCTCCATCGCCACGATCCCGGCAGCGAACAGCACGGGCTCCAGGAACAACGGGTAGTAGTTCTGGGTGCCGGACACGAACGTGAACACCACCAGCAGCCCGAACGCCACCGCGAAGAACCGCAGCCGTCGGTCGCGGGCCAGGGCGCGGAGGCCGGCCACCCAGATCACCACCATCGGCGGGCCGAGCAGGAGGACCAGCATGATCCACATCGAGACCCGTACGTCGGAGGCGTTGTGGTCCGACAGCGCCCGGCCCATGTCGAGCTCGGGCCAGCCGTTCGCGACCTGGTAGATCAGGTTGGGCAGGGCGACGACGAGGGCGATCGCGGCGCCGAGCCAGACGTACGGCGAGCCCAGGCGCCGGCGCGGGCCGAGCAGCAGGAGCCCGAGGGCGATCCCCGCGAGGAGGACGCCGACCAGCAGCTTGTTGTAGGTCCCGAGTCCTGCGACCAGTCCCGCCAGCAGCCACCAGCGAGGCTGGTCGCGCACCTCGGCGCGGATGATGCACAGGCAGACCGCCGGCCAGAACACCAGGTCGGGGGTCGAGGTCAGGAAGACGTGGCCGAAGACCATCACCGCGGCGGTCGTGGCGATCCCCCACGCGGCCCAGGCCTGCGCCTTCGCCCCACCACCGAGCTCGCGCGCGAGCAGCCCGGTCAGCAGGACCAGCCCCGCCGCGCAGAGCGTGGCCGGCACCCGGAGCAGCCACGGGCTCCCGCCGACCAAGGAGGTGAGGGCATGGCTGATGACGGGCACCAACGGCGGCTGGTCGACGTACCCCCACGCGGGCTTGAGCATCGAGAAGTACAGCTCGTCGCGCTCGAAGCCGTAGCGGGTGCTGAACGCGGTGAGGACGATGACCGTCGCGATCACCGGCGGAGCGATCCGGCGCCACGCGATCGGCGGGAGCTGTGTCGTCACGACGCTCTCGTCGGTCGAGCCGGTCTCGTCGGTCGAGCTTGTCGAGACCACGGAGACTGTCTACGCCGTGCGCAGCATCTCCGCGACCAGAAAAGCCAGCTCCAGCGACTGCACCCGGTTCAGGCGCGGGTCACAGACCGACTCGTAGCGGGTGGCGAGGTCGAGCTCGGCCACCTCCTCGCCGCCGCCGACGCACTCGGTGACGTCGTCGCCGGTGAGCTCGACGTGGATGCCGCCGGGCCAGGTGCCGAGCGAGCGGTGGACGTCGAAGAAGCCCTGCACCTCGCCGATCACGTCCTCGAACCGGCGGGTCTTGTAGCCGGTCGAGGTCTCGAAGGTGTTGCCGTGCATCGGGTCGCACACCCACGCGACCTCGAGCCCGGCGGCGGTGACCTTCTCGACCAGGGCGGGCAGCGCCTCGGTGATCCGGCCCGCGCCCATCCGGGTGATGAAGGTCAGCCGGCCGGCCTCGTTGTCGGGGTTGAGCCGCCCGGCGAGCGCGATCAGGTCGTCGGCACTGGTGCGCGGGCCGACCTTGACCCCGAGCGGGTTGCGCACCTGGCTGAGCAGCGCGACGTGCGCTCCGTCGAGGTCGTTGGTGCGCTCGCCGATCCAGACGAAGTGGCCCGAGACGTCGTACGGCGTGCCGGTGCGGCTGTCGATGCGGGTGAGCGCGTGCTCGTACTCGAGGATCAGCGCCTCGTGGCAGGTGTGGAAGTCGACCCGGTGGAACTCGTCGGGGTCGGCGCCGATCGCGCTCATGAACCGCATCGCCCGGTCGATCTCGTCGGCCAGCTTCTCGTAGCGGCGGCCGACCGGCGAGTTGGAGACGAAGTCGGTGTTCCAGGTGTGGACCTGCCGCAGGTCGGCGTACCCGCCGGTGACGAACGCGCGGACGAGGTTCAGGGTCGAGGCGCTGGAGTGGTAGGCCTCGATCAGTCGCTGCGGGTCGGGCGTGCGCGCTTCGGCGGTGAAGTCGAAGCCGTTGACGGCGTCGCCGCGGTACGCCGGGAGGGTGACGCCCTCGCGGGTCTCGAGGTCGGAGGAGCGCGGCTTGGCGTACTGGCCGGCCAGCCGGCCCAGCTTCACCACCGGCACCGATGCGGCGTACGTGAGCACGACGGCCATCTGGAGGAGCACCCGCAGCTTGTTGCGGACGTTGTCGGCTGTGGAACCCGCGAACGTCTCGGCGCAGTCGCCACCCTGGAGCAGGAACGCGTTCCCCCGCGCGACGTCGCCGAGCTTGGCCTTGAGCTCGTCGCACTCACCGGCGAAGACCAGCGGCGGCAGCGTGCGCAGCCGCGCTACCGCCGCGTCGACGCCGGCGGTGCTGGGGTACGCCGGCTGCTGCGACGGCGCCAGCGCGTGCAGCGACGCCAGGTCGGGGACGCCCGAAGCGGCGGAGTCGCCTGCTGGCGTGGCTTGCCCTGAGGAGGCGAGGGACGAGCCGTCTCGAAGGGTCACGGGGTTAGGGTACGGCGCCCCACCCGGGCTCCCGGCACCGAGGACGTCATCCGGACCCGACCCGCGGTGGTCGAGCCTGCGAGCGCAGCGAGCGGTGTCGAGACCCAGGGTCCTCAGTGCAGCCGGCGGTTCAGGACCGAGAAGACGGGCGCACCGAGACCGGTGACCTCGTCGTACCCCGGGGTGTCGAGGTAGTGGCCGTTCGTGCCGACGACGATGTCGGTGAGCCCGGGGACGGGCTCGGGGTTCGGCGCGGGGACTCCGGACGCAAGGGCGGGGTTGACCTTGTCGTAGAGGCGATACAGCGCGATGGAGGCGAGGCCGAGCCGCCGGTGGTGCCCGGACTGCAGGCGGGCCCAGCCGCCCAGCATCAGCGGGGACGACAGGCTGGTGCCGCCGATGCCCTGCTTCTGCCCCTTCACCCACACCGCGGCCGCCGTGGCGACGTTCGGGTCGGCGTCCAGCGAGATGTCCGGGACGGCGCGCCCGCCCGAGACGAGCTCCGCGTTGTAGCCGGGGTCGGTGTCGGCGGTCCAGAAGCCGGGGTTCTCGACCTCGCTGATGCCGCCGCCCGACCCGGCCCAGCCGTACTCCATCGGCGTGCCGGCGATCGGGTCCCTCGCGCGGGCGCCCGTGGAGTCGACGACCAGGCTGGTGCCGCCGACGGCGGTGGCGTACGCCGACGACGCGGGCCAGTTGGTGCCGGGCGGCTCCGTCGGGACGCCGACACTCGCGCCGTAGGCGCACCCCGACCCGTTGTCGCCCGACGAGGCGAACAGGGTCTGACCCTGCATCGCGCCCTGGACCAGCAGCTCGTCGGTGACGAGCATCGAGCCGTCGAAGTAGGGGCCGAGGTCGCAGCCGCCGATGCTGGCCGACATCGCCGTCGCCCGGTTCTGCGAGACGAAGGCGGCGAAGGCGGGCACGATCGCCGAGTCGGTCAGGGAGCCGACCGAGTAGAGCAGGAGCCGGCGTACGTGCGGGGCCATCGCGGTCGACGTCTGGGTGTCCATGTCCCACTCGTCGAGGCCGGCGGTGTCGTGGCTCTGCGGCCCGACCCGGACCCGGGTCACCTTGACCCGCGGGAGGTGGTACTTCGCCTCGGCGGTGCGCAGGTCGGGGACGACGTGCCTCATCGAGCCCTGGGTGAGCACCGCGATCGTGGTGTGCCGGCCGGTCGCCGTACCGCTGGTCGCATAGGTGCGCCGGAAGCGCTTGGGGGGCAGGAGCACGAACGGGTCCGGGCTGCCGGCGGCAGCCGTGTGGGTGGCCGGGCGGGGCGTCGGAAGTCGGACGGTGTTCAGGCCGAGAACGGCGGAGAGGGTGCCGGCGAGGGCGCGTGGCACGCGCGCGGGCTGGGTATTGGCGATGAAGGTCTGGCCACGCAGTGTGAACCGGGCCAGCGAGGTGTGGAACGCCCGCTCCGCCTGGGCCGTGGTCGCGGTGCCGGTGACCAGCATGCGGTTGCCGCTGACGTGGAGGTGGCGTAGCCCTCGAGACGCGAGGTACTCCCGCACCGCCGAGACCCGAGCGCTCGACGGGGCGTAGCGCGCGTTCCACCGCCGGGGGGTGAGAAAGCGGTGGAACGACGCGCTGCCGGGCGTGTAGATCGCCCGCATCGCCCGGTGCTCCGCGGCGTGGTGCCGCGGCTCGAGGGCGACGGTCAGGTGGAGCCGCCGCGTGGGGGCGGGGGCACCGGAGAGCCTGCTGGCACCGAGCTCGGCGGCGTCGAAGGCCCGGGTGTGGGTCACGCTCCAGCGGGCCGTCCTCGAGGTTGCCTGGGCCGGTGCCGAGGTGATCCCGAGGCTGGTGAGGGTGGCTGCGGCCATGGCGACCGCGGCTGTGACGGCCCGCAGACGAGGCCCGGAGGTGCTGCTCACGACGACACAACGAGCCAGCACCAGCGGGGTCACGGAATGCCCCGACCCCGGCGGCGGTTGCCGGGACATGAGCGCGGCGAGACGTGTGGTGGCGGTCGGGTACGGAGGGCCGGAGAACCTCTCGGTGGAGGAGGTGTCGCTCCCCGAGCCCGGTGCCGGTCAGGCCCTGGTGTCGGTCCGGGCGGCCGGCGTGAACCCGGCCGATGTGAAGCGCTACCGCGGACCCGGGGATCCGGCTCTGCTCCCGCTGCCGCTGGGCTATGAGGCGGCGGGCGTCGTGACTGCCGTGGGGCCGGACGTCGGTCACGCTGTTGGTGACGAGGTGATCGTCTTCCGCACCCAAGGTGCGTATGCGAGCGACCTCGCGGTCGACGTCGCCGCGCTGACGCCCAAGCCGCCCTCGCTCGAGTGGGCCCAGGCGGGTGGTCTGCTGCTGACCGGTGCCACGGCGTGGCACACGCTGGTGGCGACGGACGTCAGCGACGGCGACACGGTGCTCATCCACGGTGCAACGGGCGGGGTCGGGCTGCCGGCCGTCCAGCTCGCCCGGCTGCG
>JAICSC010000156.1 GCA_025937085.1 Nocardioides sp. | reverse complement strand
GTCCGTACCCCACGGCGACAAGGCCCCCCACGATCAGTCCCTGCTCCACTCGGTGCAGCATCGCGCGGTCGACCTGGGTGAAACCGACCAAGACGTAGATCAGGATCAGGCTGCCGACCTCCAGAACGCCGTTGGCGGTCAAGCCAGGGTCGAGGCTCCACAAGGACGTGAGCGCCCCCACACCAAGGAAGCCCAACCAGAGGAACGAGGTTGCGGACAGGGGCGTCCGTTGCCGGCGGCTCACCACCAGTCGGATGACCAGCCCCACCAACACGAGCAGGCCCAGGGCCGAGGACACGGAGCCGAACCGCGAGTGGCCGATCTCCAGCAGGTGCCCGAACGGGATCGAGGCCGCGAACGCCGGAAGCGCCACCGACACCGGCCTTTGCAGGCAGATGATGGCGATGAAGGCCGCGATCGGCGTGAGCACGACCAAGACCAGGACGGACACGTTCCCATCCCTCCCCCCGTCGCGCGCCAGGGTAGAGAACCGAACCTGCCAACGACCTGTCCGTCGCTCGTGATCGACGTGGAGTGAGGTCAGACCGTCACGAGGACTCGGGCGAAGCCGAAACGCGTCCGGCGCGTGGCCGATGGGCCACGCGCCGGACGCGTCAAACGGGGCAGCACTTCCCCGCTTGGGAAATGCCCGTGTGTTCGTGGAGCTGGCGGGAATCGAACCCGCGTCCTCGAGCGTCGAACCAGGTCTTCTCCGGGTGCAGTCAGCGATGTCGTTTTCTCGGCCTCGGCGCTCGCACTGACACGTCACCGACAGGCCCAGTCAGGATGAAGTCCCGGCCGCCCCTCCTGACAGAGAGCGGCCAGCAAGCCTTCTAGATGAGGCCTGGGTCCGGGTCGAAGGCAATCACCCGGTCAGACCCTTCGGTCACCGCTCAGGCGGCGAGAGCGAAGTCAGTGCGCTTAGCGTTGGCACTTATAGGTTTCCGGCGAACGTTTACGAGATGACGCCGGCTTCTCGACCCGCTTCCCCTGGAACTGACGTCCCAAGTCGAAACCGATCAGCCCCCTGTTGAGTTGTCAACGTGTCCAGTCTACGGGCATCAACACTGCGGTGACGACTCCGATTCCCGAGGTCGCTCCCCGAACAGCCGTACGCCGTTGTACCAGCACACGTCGCGGAGCCAGTCGTCACCCAGGTCGAGCCGGGTCAGGGCGGCCAGCTGCTCGGAGTACGGATAGGGAATGTTGGGGAAGTCCGAGCCGAGCAGGATCTTGGGCTGGAGGTCGCGCAGCCGCGACACCAGGCCAAGGGGGAAGGCCGCGCCGAGCTCGTCGAAGAAGGGCGTGAACACCATGGTCGTGTCGGCGCGCACGCGGTCGTACGTCGCGACCAGGTCCAGGAACTCGGCGTACTCGGGGGCCCCGAGGTGGGCGATCACCAGGGCGAGTCGCGGGTGCGCCGCCAGCAGCTCGGCGACCGGCCCCGGCCCGGTGTGGGCCGTGCCGACCGGGCCGGAGCCGGCGTGGATCACGACCGGGGTGCCGGTCTCCGCGAGCACGCCCCAGACGTCGACGAGCAGCGGATCGCGTACGTCGAAGCCGCCGACCTGGACGTGCACCTTGAAGATCTCCGCACCAGACCGGATCCGGCGCTCGACGTACGCTGCGGCGCCGGGCTCCGGGTAGAAAGTCGCGCTTCTCAGACAGCCCGGCGTCCGGTCGGCAAAGCCGAACGCCCAGTCGTTGAGGAACTCCGCCATCTCGGGCTTGTGGGCGTACGGCAGAGCCGAGAACCGGCGTACGCCGAAGCCGCGGAGCGTCGCGACAAGATCCTCGTCGGGCGCGCGGTACTCGAGCGGCCAGGTGCGGCCGATCAGCGGCCCGGCCGAGTCGAACTGGTGGCGCACCTTGGCCATCACCCGCGGCGGCAGGAAGTGGGTGTGCACGTCGAAGAGTCCGGGCAACCCGAGGGCCTGGTCCTCGACGTACGACGCTCTGGCCTCGGGAGACATCAGCCGATCAGTCGCGGTAGCCCTTGAGCCGCCGACCGACCGCCTGCTCCTTCTCGCGGTCGGCCTGGCGCTCGGCGAGTGCGTGCCGCTTGTCGTAGCTCTTCTTGCCCCGGGCGAGGGCGATCTCGACCTTCGCGCGACCGTCCCTGAAGTAGAGCGCGAGCGGCACCAGCGTGTAGCCCTTGTCGGTGACCTTGCGCTCGATCTTCTCGATCTCGGAGCGATTGAGGAGGAGCTTGCGGCGACGCGTGGCCGAGTGGTTGGTCCAGGTGCCCTGGGTGTATTCCGGGATGTGGACGCCGTGCAGCCACACCTCGTGCCCGTCGACCTCGGCGAACCCGTCGACCAGCGTGGCCCGGCCCTGACGCAGCGACTTCACCTCGGTGCCCATCAGCACGAGCCCCGCCTCCCACGTGTCCTCCACGTGGTAGTCGTGCCGAGCCTTGCGGTTCGACGCGATCAGCTTGCGCCCCTGCTCCCTGGCCATCTCGCCATTCTCTCAGCCGTGGGCAACCGGAAAACTCCCACCTCGCCTGCGGAGAGGTCCCACTTCGGCGGCGGAGAGGTCCCACTTCGGCGTCAGCTGAACCAGGGGGTGGGGTTCACCGGCCGGCCGTTGACCATCACCGTGAAGTGGGTGTGGCAGCCGGTCGACCAGCCCGTCGTCCCGACCAGCCCGACGACCTGGCCACGGGAGACGTGCTGCCCGACGTGGCTGCGGTAGGCCGACAGGTGGTTGTAGATCACGGTGACGTTGCGGCCGTTGATGAGGCCGAGGTTGATGTAGAGCCGGTTGCCCCACACCGAGGAGTAGTACTCCGACATCACGGTGCCGTTGGCGACGGCGTACAGCGGAGCCCCGCAGGGGGCGCCGAAGTCGTCCCCGTCGTGCAGGCCCCAGTAGTGGTAGATGGGGTGGATCCGCCAGCCGTACGGCGAGGTGATCGGCCCGTTCACCGGGCGCATCAGCAGGCCGCCGGTGTCGCCGTGGTAACCGCCTCCGCGGCGCTGCTCCCGGGCGATCGCGGCCTCGATCTTCCGCTGGATGGCGGCCTCGCGCCGCTTCGTCCGTGCGAGCAGCGCCCGATCGTGGGCGCGCGCCTTGCGGGCGAGGGCCCACGCGTGCTTCTTGGCGTTCACGGTCCGCACGACGCGCTGCTTGGCGTCGAGCGCCTCCTGCTTGTAGCGCCGCTTCAGGGCGAGGTTGGCGGCCGCCTGCGCCTTCTTCTGCGCCACCTCGTCCCGGGCCTTGGCAAGCCGATCGGCCTGGACCTTCAGCAGCACGCGGGAGGCCTCGAGGCTGTCCAGGAGCTGGTCCTGGGAGTCCAGCACGAAGCTGTTGTTCGCCTGCTTGTCGGTCAGCTCCGCGGTGGTCGACGTGCCCAGCAGTGACAGCAGACCCATGAGCTGCGGGTCGCCCTGCTCGTAGAACCCGGTGACGGTGTCGACGAGCTGCTGGTGCTGGTCGGCGACGGCCTGCTGCTCGCGTGCGACATTCGCCTGTGCGTCGGCGAGCCTGGCCTTGGCCACTGCGAGCTCGTCGCGGATCCGGGCCAGCCGGTCGCGCGCGGTCCGGACGTGTGCTCGGGCGACCTGTAGGTCGTGTCGTGCCGCGTGCAGGTCTGCCCGCGACCGCGTCAGTGCGGCGTACGCATGACGGGTCTGCCGGCTCGACTCGTCCAGGTCGACCTGGGCGTGCTTGACGGAGTGCTGCGCCTGCGACCGCTGGTGCTTCAGATGCTTGATGTCCGCCCAGGCGTGCGGGCCGGCGATCGGGGAGAACACCCCCATCGCCAGGGCCCCCGCCGTGACGGCGACGGCCAGGCGCTGGCGGGCGGTGGCGGGGAAGAGTCGCACCGGTGAGCCTTCGCTGGTTCGGGGAAGCGGCCACCAGGACGCTATCCGACGAGACTCACACTTTGAGGTATTTCCGGGTCAACACGAGTGTCGGGACCAGGGTGAGCACGGGCCCCAGGATCGCGACCGCGATCAGCGCCAGCAGATAGTCGTGGTTGCCCACCCACGGGATGAAGCTCAGGTCGACGCTCAGCTGTCGCTTCACCACGAGTTCCATGAAGCCCCACAACGCCGCACCCGCGAGCACGACGCCGAGCACAGCTGTCACCAGCGCCTCCAGGAGGAACGGCAGGGCGATGTAGAGCGTCGAGGCTCCCACCAGGCGCATGATCCCGATCTCGCGTCGGCGGGCGAACGCCGCCAACCGGATCGTGTTCGCCACCAACATCAGCGCGGCGATGACCAGCACGACGGCGGTCCCGAAGCCGCCCCACTTCAGGCGCGAGATCGTGCTGTAGATCGGCTTGAGGACCTTGTGCACGTCCTGGACCCGCGAGACGCCGTCCAGGCCGACCACGGCGCTCTCGACGTCACGGAACTGGTTGGGGTCCTTGAGGGTGATGCGGATCGACTGCGGCATGTCGGCGGCGGTGATCGGGGAGTTGGGCCCGTCGTACTTGCCGGGGAACTGCTCCTTGAGGGTCTCGAACGCACTCTGCTGGGAGATGAACTCGGTGCTCGACACCTGTGAGTTGTCGTCGATGACCTTCTGGACGGCCGTCCGCTGGGCGGCTGTGACCTCGCCGGTGCAGGCGGGGTTGGCGTCGTGGGGGCTGCAGAGGTACACGGTGACGGTCAGCTGGCTGCCCCAGCGGTCGGAGACCTTGCCGGCCTCCTGGTTGAGGAGCACGCCGAGGCCGACCAGGGTCAGCGAGACGAACAGGGTCAGGATCACCGCGATGTGCATCGAGAGGTTGCGGCGCAGGCCGTTGCCGAGCTCGGTGAAGACGTAACGCAGCTGCATGGAAGGGCTCTCTCCGGAGTCGTCTACTCGTCGGGGGTCGTCGGCACGTCGGGGGTCGTCGGCGGCTCAGTGCTGGAAGCCGTACACACCCTGCGCCTGGTCACGGATCACGCTTCCTTCGGACAGCTCGATGACACGCTTGCGCATCTGGTCGACCACGCCGGCGTCGTGGGTCGCCATCACCACGGTGGTGCCGGTGCGGTTGATCCGGTCCAGCAGCTTCATGATCCCGACGGACGTCGTGGGGTCGAGGTTTCCGGTCGGCTCGTCGGCGATCAGGATCATCGGCCGGTTGACGAACGCGCGGGCGATCGCCACCCGCTGCTGCTCACCGCCGGACAGCTCGTCGGGCATCCGGTCGCCCTTGCCGTCCAGGCCGACCAGCTCCAGCGTCTCGGGGACCGTACGCCGGATCTCGCCGCGCGACTTGCCGATCACCTGCAGGGCGAACGCGACGTTCTCCGAGACGGTCTTGTTGGGGAGCAGCCGGAAGTCCTGGAAGACGGTGCCGATCTGGCGACGCAGCCGCGGCACCTTCCACCCGGCCAGCCGGTTGATCTCCTTGCCGGCGACGTAGACACGCCCCTTGGTGCACCGCGTCTCGCGCAGCACGAGGCGCAGCGCGGTCGACTTGCCGGACCCCGACGTACCGACCAGGAAGACGAACTCGCCCTTCTCGATGTCGATCGAGACGTTGTCGAGCGCCGAGTGGCTCCCGCCGGGGTAGGTCTTGGTGACCTTTTCGAAGCGAATCACTGAAGGGAGATTAGCCGAGTCGACCAACGGGCCCGGTATTCGCGAGTCGCGCGTGTGCCGCCACGTGGTCCGTTCCCACCGCACGGGGGTGATCCGCGCCTCGAACGATGCAACCGAGCCCGCCGTCCGCGCGTGTCTGCTTCGATGGGCCGACCGACGGCGGTCGGCCGGGTGGCTGAGGCGGACGGGGAAGGCCATGGGCGCGAGTGAGGCGGACTTCGCGGCGTTCTACGACGCCACGTGGAGCCGCACCGTGGCCTGCGCGTACGCCGTGCTCGGGGACCTCGGCGCCGCCGAGGAGGCGGCCCAGGAGGCCTACATCCGCGCCTGGCCACGCTGGTCGAAGCTCGCGACGTACGACGACCCCGGCGCCTGGGTGCGTCAGGTCGCCACCCGGCAGGCGATCAGCGGCTGGCGGCGGCGGCGTACCGCGCGGAACTTCCTGGCCAGGTCGCGCCCCTCCGACTCCACTCCCCCGCCGGACGAGACCTCCGTCGCGCTCGTGGATGCCCTGCGTCGGCTGCCCGAGGCGCAGCGGCGCGCACTCGTCCTCCACCACCTCGCCGGTCTGACCGTCGCCGAGATCGCCGCGGCCGAACGCTGCCCCGAGGGCACGGTCAAGGCGCGGCTGTCGCGGGGCCGGACCGCACTCGTCCCGCTGCTCGGTGAGTCACCGAACGGAGAACCCAGCCATGCCTGACCACGACACCTTCGACCTCGAGGCGGCGTTCCGCGGACTCGCGGACGACATCGCCCACGTGACCAACGCGCCGGGTGCCGACATCGCCGTCCGCGGGGCACGGCGTCGCCGGCGTACGACGCTCGGCGCGGCGGTCGCGGGCGTCGCCCTGGTCGTCGGCGCGGTCGCGGTCGCCGGGATCGGGAAGCACGACGATGCGGTGACGCCGGTGGACCACCTGCCGGCCCCGGCGCCGCTCGACGGACCTCACCTGACCGCCGCCACGGGCGGGTGGACACCGGCGTGGGGACCGGAGACGAAGGCGGTGCGCGACGAGATCGCCAGCGCGTTCGGCGGCCACTGCCTGGCCGACATCCCGGGCGGAGGGCGCGGCGCCCTCCTGGCGCTGGCGAGCACGTCGAGGACGGGCGCCTTGGCGGAGATGACCGACTTCGGCTCGCGGTCGCGCGAGGCCGCGGCCAGCTGGCGACGGGTCGAGCGACAGCTCGGGCGCTGCCCGGAGGCCCACCTGGTGAGCTCGTTCCGCATCCCGTCGGGCGGTGCCGGACACACGTACCGGATCGACCCGAGCGGGAGGGAGACCGCGCCCGAGTACGCCTGGATCGTCACCACCGGACGTCAGGTCGGTGAGCTGAAGATCTTCGGACAGCGCGACCCGCTCCCGGAGGTGAACGATCCCCAGGTTGCTCGCGCGTTCCTCGCAGCGCTGCAGAACCCGTCGTCGTACACCACCCGTCACACGGCCTCGAGCAACGCAACCCCTCGGGTGGACGAGCAGGACTTCGCCCGGGCGCTCGGCGGCTGGGTCAGCGGGTGGACGTCGTCGGGCGGCGAGCACTCGGTCAGCGACTCTTCGTGCTACCGCAAGCACTGGTGGCAACGCTCCTGGTCATCGGTCCACATGGGCCTCGGCGGCAACGGACGCCAGGAGATCGCGCAGTTCCACTCGGCCGCAGCCGCCCGGGCAGCGGTGATCTCGCTGAGCGATGCCCTCCGCTCGTGCGACAGCACTCGCTACGACGTCACCCAGCCCCTGGACGATCCGCGCTCGTCGCTCGCGGTCGCGTCCGGGCCGACGGTCGTCTGGGTGGCCCAGCACGACGACGCCGTCGCCGTCGTACACGTCCCGTCTGCCGGGACTCCCCCGCCGCGGCAGGTCAGCGTGGACGTCGGCGGGTTGATGTTCGCCTGGATGACGTCGTTCTCCAGCGGCAAGGGCTAGCCGCCTCAGCTCGCCGCGGCGACCTCGGCGGAACGGCGCCAGCGGATGCCGGCCTCGAGGAAGCCGTCGATGTCGCCGTCGAAGACGGCCTGGGGGTTGCCGACCTCGAAGTCGGTGCGCAGGTCCTTGACCATCTGGTACGGGTTCAGCACGTAGTTGCGCATCTGGTCGCCCCAGCTGGCCTGGGCGTCGCCGCGCAGCGCGTCGAGCTCCGCGCGCTCCTCGGCCTTCTTCACGGCGAGCAGCTTGGCCTTGAGGATCACCATCGCGCTGGCCTTGTTCTGCAGCTGCGACTTCTCGTTCTGGCAGCTGACCACGATCCCGGTCGGGATGTGGGTGAGCCGCACCGCGGAGTCGGTGGTGTTGACGCTCTGGCCGCCCGGGCCGCTGGAGCGGTAGACGTCGACGCGGATCTCCTCTTCGGGAATCTCGATCTCGTCGGTCTGCTCCAGCACCGGGACCACCTCGACCGCGGCGAACGACGTCTGCCGGCGGCCCTGGTTGTCGAAGGGGCTGATCCGTACGAGCCGGTGGGTGCC
>JAICSC010000082.1 GCA_025937085.1 Nocardioides sp. | reverse complement strand
GACCTCGCTGCCCGAGGCCCCTCCGGAGGCCAGCGCCGCAAGGACTCGCAGCCCCAGAGGATCGGTCCGGTAGAAGCGCGTCACGCGACCATTGTGGCCCTGCCTCGACGGAAAGTTCGCCGATCCGTTCGACCAGAAGCAAGTTGGATTCCCCAGCCACCGCTGAGCGAGACTTCCGCTCTTGCCGCTGTCCGATGTGCTGTCGTGCCGATGAGCGGTTTCATGCGAGAGCCGCTCGTTGGGTAAGGGTGATCGCCGTGACCACAGTGCCGGTTGATGCGACGCGCATGGCGTCACCGCCCACATGCGGCAATGGGGTTGCGCGTGACCGCCGGCCCAGGTCAGCCGTGACAAATCGCCCGGAGTGCTCTTGCGCGCCGCGGTAGCTCTGGTGCAGTCTTTTAGGAAACTTTCCTGTCTAATGTGAGACGCCATGGAGCTAGCAGCGGTCGGACCTCTCGGCGCGACGGTGTGCTCGTGAGCGGCCTGCGGACGGGCGGCGCGAGCCCGAGCACGCCCGCCTCGGATGGTGTGCGTGGATCGGTCCGCGTCAACCAACACGGGTATCCGCCCGGCGAGCCGAAGCAGGCGCGGTTGATGACCGCTGCACCTGTGCACGGCACCCGGTTCCGGGTGACCGACGCGTCGGGCGACGTCGTGCTGGGTGGCCGTGTGCCGGAGCGATCGACGGGGTCGTGGGACGTCCGGTCCCCCGCGGTGTACCGCCTTGACCTCAGTCGGCTGCAGACGCCGGGTCGCTATCGGATCGCGACCAGCGGAGGCGTCACGGCTCTGTCGCCATGTTTCCGGGCGCGCGGCGCCGGGTACGTCCGCGGCCGGATCCTGCGCGCAGGGGTCGTCTTCGACCGGAACCAGCGCGACGGTGCACAGGTCGTCGCGGGTCGACTCCACCGTCGGTCGTCCCATCTTCTCGACCGTCGCGCGCTGACCTGTCGGTGGCCGCGGTTGCAGCATGGCTCGGACCTGATCCTGGACCGGCGCCTGCATCACTTCGGCGGTTCGGTGGATTTCTCGGACGGATGGTTCGACGCGGGTGACCATCTGAAGTTCACCCACGCCACGGCGTACAACGACGTGCTGCTGTTCACGAGTGCGCGGCTGCTTGGCCACCGTGCGGCGCCAGGTCGTCGGATAATCCCCAACCTGGTGGGCCGGGTCTCGGCCGCGTTCGCACTCGCCACCCAGCACGACGCCGACACCTGCCCGGAGTCGACGTGGCGCGACGACATGCAGCTCGGCGCCGCGGAGATCGCGCTGGCATCGCACCGCGTCGGGCAGCCGGCCGTGCGCTACCTACGCGGCAGTGCCTGCTGGGCCCGCGGTTTCATCGCTGAGCGCGGCACCGTCACCCTCAACCTGTCCGACACGGGCGCGCTGGCCGAGCCGGTGGAGGTGTTCGACGAGAACTCCCACACCTTCGGCCTGATCGCCACTGTGGCGCTGTCCGACCGGCTCCGGTTCCAGGGCTTCGCGAGCCTGCAGCGGACCTGGCTGCTGGGCGGCGACCCGTGGGGCGTGACCGCGATGGTCGGCATCGGGCACCGGTTCCCGATCTGCATGCAGCACCAGGTCGCGGACCTCTCGGGAAGCCTCCACGGCAGTCCCCCGATCGACGTCGGCGCGGTCGTGAACGGACCCAAGGGCAAGAACAACTTCGAGGGTGGCCTGGGGGGCTTCCAGAGCGGGATGCGGCACTGCGCCGCCGCGTCCCGCCGGCTCCACTGTTTCCACGGCCACGGCAGCCGGTACGTCGACGACGTCCGCGTGTGGCAGACCGGCGAACCAGCCCTGGACATGACCGGCGCCGCGGTGATCGCCGCGGCCGCCCAGCTCCGCCTCCACCCCCACGCGAGGCTCGGACGATGAGGCCGGGGACACCGCGAATGCTCCGGGGCATCAACGACCGAGCAGCCCTCGACCTGCTCCTCGAGCACGGCCCTCTCTCTCGCACCAGGCTCGGTGAGCTCACCGGCCTGTCGAAGCCCACCGCCTCCCAGCTGCTCACCCGCCTCGAGGCCGCCGGCCTGGTGGTCGCCAGCGGGAGCTCCTCGGGAGGCCCCGGACCACGCGCCCAGCTGTACGCCGTGAACCCCCGGGCCGGCCACGTGGGGGCGTTGGACGTGACGCCGGCCCGGATCGTCGCCGCAGTCGCGGACATCACCGGCCGGATCGTCGGGGAGCACAAGCTCCGCACCCCACGCCGCCGCGGCCCGGACGCGGTGACCAACGTGCTGTCGGCGCTCGAGGGCGCTGCCACCGCCGCCGGTCTCGACACCGCGGACCTGCTCCACGTCGCGATCGGCACGCCCGGTGCGTTCGACCCGCGGACCCGGAGGCTGCGCTACGCACGCCACCTGCCGGGTTGGCACGAGCCGGACCTCCTCGACCGGCTCGCCGACGCCGTCGCCGCGCCGGTCCACGTGGAGAACGACGTCAACTTGGCCGCCGTCGCGGAGCTCGGCTCGGGACGCGCCCGGGGCGTGGACGACTTCGTGCTGCTCTGGGTGGACGAGGGCTTGGGTGCGGCGATCGTCATCGGCGGCCGGCTCTACGGTGGCGTCACCGGTGGCGCCGGCGAGATCGGCTTCCTTCCGCTTCCGGGTACACCGTTGGTGCGCGACGTACGGCGCGGCAACGCCGGTGCCTTCCAAGAGCTGGCCGGAGGTCCCGCGGTGCTCGCCCTGGCCCGTTCCTTGGGACTTCGCGGTTCCTCCGCCCCGGCCGCCGTCGCGGCCGCGGTCGCGACCCCGGAAGCGGGCGGACAGCTGCTGGCGACGCTCGGCCAGCGGCTGGCGGTCGGGATCGCCGCCCTGGTCGCCGTCTTGGACCCCGACGTTGTCCTCCTGTCCGGTTCCGTGGCCCTGGCTGGGGGCGAGCCCCTGCGCGCCGCGGTGGCCGACGAGCTCGGCTCCCTAGCCGCCGGCCGCCCACGCCTGGAGCTCGCCGACGTCCGCGAGGGACCGGTCCTCACCGGCGCCCTCCACACCGCTCTCGCCGCAGCCCGAGACGACGTCTTCGACACCGTCCGACACCTCGCCAGCCCGGGCAGCGCCGGGCCCGTCACCAGGAGATCACCATGACCCGACACCCGATTGCGCGACGCCGTCTTGCCGGCACAGCCGTCACGGCAGCCCTGGCGCTGACCCTGACCGCGTGCTTCGGCTCGTCGAAGGGAGGAGCGAGCGACAACCCGGACGCGAACGTGACGATCACGTTCTGGCACGGCTGGAGCGCCCCGAGCGAGGTCAAGGCGATTCAGGCGACCATCGACGCGTTCGAGAAGGCCCACCCGAACATCCACGTCAAGGCCGTCGGCAACATCACCGACGACAAGATCAACCAGGCGCTGCGAGCCGGCGGCTCATCGGCACCCGATGTCGTGTCGTCGTTCACCACCGACAACGTCGGCGAGTTCTGCACCTCCCACGCGTTCGTCGACCTCACGCCGTTCCTGAAGAAGTCCGGGATCGACCCCGCCGCGACGTTCCCGGGCCCGCAGCTGTCCTACACCCAGTACAAGGGCAACCAGTGCACGCTCCCGCTGCTCAGCGACGCCTACGGCCTCTACTACAACAAGGACATGTTCAAGGCAGCCGGGATCAGCGCGCCCCCGAAGACGACGTCCGAGCTCGACGCGGACGCCGTCAAGCTGACCAAGACGTCAGGCGACTCCTACTCCCAGCTCGGCTTCCAGCCCGACTACCACTTCTACGAGTCGACCATCACCCACTTCGCCGCGCAGTGGTCGCCGACGTACTTCACCTCGGACGGCAAGTCCAACGTCGCGAACGACAGCGCGCTGAAGGCCGCGATGGAGTGGCAGAAGAACCTCATCGGCAAGCTGGGAGGCTACTCACGGCTGGACAAGTTCCGCACCTCGGCCGGCGAAGAGTTCAGCAACAACAACGCATTCATGGCCGGCAAGGTGGCGATGATGATCGACGGTGAGTGGCGCGCCGGGATGATCGACGACTCCAACAGCAAGGTGGACTACGGCGTCGCGCCGTTCCCGGTGCCCGACGACATGGCTGACCAGTACGGCAAGGGCTACATCACCGGCACGATCGTCGGCATCGCCAGCACCAGCGACAAGCAGAACGCTGCCTGGGAGTTCGTGAAGTACCTGACCACCGACACCGACGCCGTCGTGAACTTCGCCAATGCCATCCACAACGTCCCGTCCACGACCGCGGCGCTGGCCTCGAACAAGGTGAGCCAGGACCCGAACTTCCAGGCGTTCATCAAGATCGCCTCCAACCCGAACAGCACCACGACGCCGGCGAGCCCCAACGGCGGCGACTACCAGCTGGTCCTGCAGAACCTGGGCTACGACTTCCAGTCCGGCAAGCAGTCCGACCTCCAGGCCGGCCTCGACGACGCAGCCCACCAGATCGACACGAACATCGCCCAGGTCCAGTGACCCTCACGGCACCACCCGGATCGAGGAGGAATCCAGGTCTGCGCAGCCGCCGACGGCGCGAGTGGCTGCGCAACCTGGCATTCCTGTCACCCTGGCTGCTCGGGACCGGGTTGTTCTTCATCTACCCCCTGGTGTCCACGGCGTACCTTTCGTTCACCCGGTACGACGGGTTCGTCTCGCCGACTTGGAACGGCCTCGACAACTGGCGGTTCGTGTTCCGCGACTACCCGTTCTTCTGGCCGGCCATGCGCAACACGCTGTGGTTCGTCGGCGTCCTGGTCACGTTGCGGATCGTGGCAGGGCTGGTACTCGGCCTGCTGGTGATCCACGTCAAGAGCGGCAGCTCGGTGTTCCGCACGGTCTTCTACGCGCCGTTCCTCGCACCGCCCGTGGCCGGAACGCTCGCCTTCGTGTTCCTCCTCAACCCCGGGACCGGTCCGGTCAACACCCTCCTGGGCCACCTCGGCGTGTCGGCGCCGAGCTGGTTCAACGACCCCACGTGGTCGAAGCCGGCCCTCACCCTCCTGGCGCTGTGGGGCGTGGGCGACCTGATGGTGATCTTCATGGCGGCCCTGCTCGATGTCCCACGTGAGCTCTACGAGGCGGCTTCGCTGGACGGGGCCGGGGCGACGCGCCGGTTCCGGCACGTGACGCTGCCGCACCTGCAGCCGATCCTGCTCTTCGCCGTGATCACCGGCGTGATCGCGACCATGCAGTACTACACCGAGCCGATCGTTGCTGGCCAGGTCGCGAGCGGGCAGATCGCCGGCTCGGGGAACCAGTTCGAGCCCGGCTACCCGGGTGGCTCGACCCTGACACTGCCCCAGCTGGTCTACAACCTCGGGTTCCAGCGGTTCGACATCGGCGCCGCCTGCGTCATCGCGCTGGTGCTCTTCGTCCTCTCGATGGTGTTCGCGGCCTTCCTGATGAGGCGCGGCAGCGGTTTCCTGACGGCGGAGGACTGAGATGACGACCACCCAGTCGATCAGTGCCGTTCAGCCGAACCCCTATCGACGTCGCGCCATGCTCGAGTGGATCGCCGTGCACTCCTTCGCGGTCGGCCTCGCCCTGATCTTCGTCCTGCCGTTCGTCTTCGTCGTGCTCACGGCCTTGATGTCCGACCAGCAGTCGTTGACCCGAGATCTGTGGCCGAACCCCTTCGCCTGGCACAACCTGGTCGACGTCTGGCACACCTCGGGCTTCACGACCTGGTGGAGGAACACCCTGCTGTACGCCGTGTGCGGCACGGCCTTGACGCTGCTGTCCAGCCTCCCGGTCGCCTATGCGCTGGCGTACTTCCGATTCCGAGGCCGCAACATCGCGATGATGGTGGTGATCGCGACCATGATGCTGCCGCCCCAGGTCTCGATCATCCCGCTCTACCTGGTCTGGGCCCAGGACTTCCATCTCACCGGCACTCTGTGGCCACTGATCATCCCGCTCGCGTTCGGTGACGCGTTCTCGATCTTCCTGCTCCGGCAGTTCATGCTCACCGTCCCGCCGGCGTATCTGGAGGCCGCGAAGATCGACGGCTGCGGGGACTTCCGCACGATGCTCCGTGTGGTGATCCCGATGATCAGGCCGGCGATCGCAGCCGTCGGGCTCTTCCAGTTCTTCTACTGCTGGAACGACTACTTCGGACCGCAGATCTACGCCAGCGAGAACCCGGGGGCCTGGACCCTCAGCTACGGCCTCCAGTCGTTCAAGAGCGCCCACCACACCGACTGGAACCTGACCATGGCGGCCACCGTGCTGGTGATGGCGCCGGTGATCGTCCTGTTCTTCTTCGCCCAGAAGGCGTTCATAGAAGGCGTGACACTGACGGGAGTCAAGGGGTGAGCTCGTGAAGATCGCGGTCGTCGGCGGTGGATCGACGTACACCCCTGAACTCGTGGACGGGCTCGGCCGGCTGCCCGACGTGCTGCCCGTCGAGGAAGTGGTACTGGTCGACCCGGCAGTCGACCGGCTCGACCTGGTCGGCGGGCTCGGTCGCCGCATCCTCGCCCGGCTCGGACACCCCGCGCAGCTCACCACCTCCACCGAGCTCGAACCTGCCCTCGACGGCGTGGACGCGGTGCTCCTGCAGTTGCGCGTCGGGGGCCAGTCGGCCCGGCTCCAGGACGAGACCTGGCCGCTGGAGTGCGGTTGCGTCGGCCAGGAGACCACCGGCGCCGGCGGGCTGGCCAAGGCCCTGCGCACGGTCCCGGTAGTGCTGGAGATCGCCGAGCGGGTGCGCGCGGCAGCGCCGAGCGCGTGGATCATCGACTTCACCAACCCGGTCGGCATCGTGACTCGCGCCCTGCTGCAGGAGGGCCATCGGGCAGTCGGGCTGTGCAACGTCGCGATCGGCTTCCAACGCCGGTTCGCCGCCTGGCTCGGCGTCGCCCCCGAGGTGGTGCGGCTCGACCACGTCGGGCTGAACCACCTCACCTGGGAACGGGGGGTCATCGTCGACGGCGTCGATCGGCTGCCGGAGCTTCTGGCCGCTCACGGCGCCGAGATCGCCGAGTCGCTCGAGCTCCCCCGCGAGCTGCTGGAGACACTGGGCGTCGTCCCGTCGTACTACCTGCGCTACTTCTATGCCCACGACGAGGTGGTGGCCGAGCAGCGCGCATCGGGCGCCCGAGCTGCACGCGTCGCGGAGATCGAGCAGGAGCTGCTGGCGATGTACGCGGACCCCACCCTCGACGAGAAGCCTGCGCTCCTGGCCGAGCGAGGCGGCGCGTTCTACTCCGAGGCTGCGGTGCAGCTGGCGGCGTCCCTGCTCGGACCCGCGGGCGCGCCGATCACCACCCAGGTCGTCAATCTGCGCAACGACGGCACCCTGCCGTTCCTGTCCGACGACGCCGTGGTCGAGGTTCCCGCCGCCGTAGACAGCTCCGGGGTGCGGCCGTTGGCCGTCGCACCGATCGCGCCGGTGTACGCCGGGCTGGTCGCGGCCGTCACCGCATACGAGCACCTGGCACTGGATGCGGCACTCCGCGGCGGGTATGACCGGGTCTTCCAGGCGCTGCTGGCGCACCCGCTGGTCGGCCAGGTCGATCTCGCGCACGGTCTCGCCGACCGGTTGATCGCCCACAACCGCGACCACCTCCGGTGGGCATGATGAGCGACCCCGGGACCCCGAGGGGCACGCCCGCGGCGGTCCTCGCCATCGACGCCGGGAACAGCAAGACCGACGTCGCGATCGTCGCGGACGACGGAACCGTGCGGGGCACGGCTCGTGGGGGGCCGTTCCGGCCGGACCGAGTCGGAGCGACCGCCGCGGTGGCCGCCCTGGGTCCCCTGGTCGAGAAGGCACAAGCAAGCTCCGGACTCGACCAGCCCGGCCCGGTCGCCCGACATGTGTCCGCCTGTCTGGCCAACGCGGACCTACCCGTCGAGCACGAGGCCCTGGAGGACGCGATCCTCAGCCGGGAGTGGGGCAGGTCGATCGAGGTCTTCAACGACACCTTCGCCCTGCTCCGCGCCGGCCTGGACGAACCTCGTGGGATCGCGGTCGTGTGCGGGGCCGGCATCAACTGCGCCGGCCTGCTCCCGGACGGCACCACCGCCACCTTCGCCGCGGTCGGCCACATCTCCGGCGACTGGGGCGGCGGCGGCAACCTCTGGCAGGAGGCCATGTGGTGGGCCGCGCGCTCGGTCGATGGACGCGGTCCGAGCACCGCGCTCGCCGTGGCGCTTCCCCGCCACTTCGGTCTGGCGACGATGCACGAGCTGATCGCCGCCGTACACCTCGGGTCCCTCTCGGAGTCCGAGTGCATGCAGCTGACCCCGCTGTTGTTCGAGGTCGCCGCCGGGGGCGACGATGTCGCATCCGCGCTGGTAGGACGACAGGCCGAGGAGGTAGTGGCGCTGGCGGTGGCGGCGGTGCGCCGCCTCGGGGTCCTCGACGAGCCCATCCCCGTCGTGCTCGGCGGCGGCGTGCTCACCGCCGGGCACCAACAGCTGATGGACCAGATCAACCGTCTCCTCTCAGAAGCCGCACCCCTCGCCGAGCCGAGAGTCGCCCGAACACCGCCGGTCGTCGGAGCGGCGCTGCTCGGCCTCGATCGCCTCGAGGCACCCTCCAGCGTCCGCGACCGTCTCCAGGAGTCGTTCGCGGCCTTGGGCGTGCCCGCGACGCCCTGAGAAGCGTCGCACTGAGCCCAGGCCCTCGCCGCGCCGAGCTCAGCCTGGATCCACCGATTTCCACCTGCTGCGCGCCACCATCTGGGCGCGCTGGCCGCGTTGCGGACGCTCAACGGACAACCAGTACGACGCTCGCGCCCGCGCCTTGCCATCGCACCCATCTGGTGACGCTCGCGACGCCGCAAATCGGTGGATTCAGGCTCAGGTCAGCTCTCGAGCCGGCGGATGGGGTCGAAGCTGAAGGGGCGCAGCACGGGTGGTCTGCGTTCGGTGGCGATGTACTCGACGAGGGCGGCCGCGGTTGTGGGTGCGAGCGTGACGCCGAGCAGGCCGTGTGCTGTGGCGACGTAGGCGTTGTCGTGTCTGGGCACCCGGTCGATCAGCGGCAAAGCCGTCGGGACCATCGGCCGGCCACCCACCCAGGAATTCCGGATCCGTCCGATGAGCTCGTCCGTGCTCTGGAACCAGTCGCCGAGGCAGTGCCTGGGAGCACGCCTTGGTGGATACGGACGGTGAGATGCGCGGAGCGGCGTCGTGAGCGGCCCGCGTGAGGCCACTGACGAGCAGTTCGCAGTTGTGGTCCTCACCGTGTGGGAGCAGCTGCGCCTGCTGCGCTCGAACAGGACGATGAACCAGGGGGCCACGAACATCGCCAGCGCGAGTCCCACGCCGCGCGTCTTCGCCGTACGAGCGAACGGATCGGACGGTGCACGGGTCTCGGACTCAGTGTGGGCCATGGTGACTCCTCGGGGTCGATCTGAGATGACCCCTCCACGTTCCTGGTCGGGGACGTCGTGCACATCCGAGCCACCACAGCCCTCGCATCACTGCCAGGACGGACGTGCTGGCGAACCCGGTGCTAAACGCGCGTCATCCCGCCGCCTGTCGGCGGTCGCTCATCGCGAGGATTGGGCGCCTTCTCAGCCCGCCGGCAAAGCAAGCGCTACCGCGATCGCCTCGTCCTCGCGAAGTGCGCGGCCGGCGGTCCACGCTGCACCCCAGTCGACGTCGCCAACCTCGTTCTTCCCGCGGGCCAGTTCGATCTCGGCCAGTCGGCGCTCCACGGGGAGGGCGCGTCCGGCAAACGATTCACGAAGTCGCTCGGCTGCCCCACCTAGCTGTGCGGCACGAACCGGCAGGCCGCGAATGACGGCTGCCATCGCCAGACCGGTGAGGGCATCTGCGATGCCTTTCGCCTCACCCAGCGCTCCGAAGAGCGCCAAGCTCTGGGCGTACAGTGCTTCACCCCGCTGAGCGTCGCGATCGGCAAGGGCCGCCAACCCCAGGTATCCCAACGAACGTGCCCGAAAGCGTTCGTCGCCCAGTTCGGCGTACTCCCGAAGCGCTTCACCGATCAGTCTCCGAGCCTCACCGGTCGCCCGTGCGGCGATCTTCGCAATGCCGACGTTGAGCAGCGATGTGGCCAGCAGCCACGACTCCTCGACCCCGCGCGCCAACTCGAGTGCTTCCTCGAGGCTCGACAGCGCTCCGGCGACGTCTTCACGCGCGAGCGAGACGATCCCGCTGATGGTGGCGGCGTTGCGGCGTGCGGTGGCGTCGTCGACCTGGCGCGCGAGTCTGGCAAGCTCCCGGGCACACTCCGACGCGGAAGCATCGTCGCCCTGCTGGTAGGCGAGCCAAGCGAGCCCCCACAGCGCGGTCATCCGCGAGGCCGGGCTTGGTGGTGGTACGGCGTCAAGGCCGCGCTGAAGCCACTGTCGACCGATCGCCAGGTCCCCACGAGCCTGCCAGTACCGCCACAGCCCTGCACCCAGCTGGAGGAGCGACTCCGTGTCGCCGGCGTCGGCTGCCCACCGCAACGCCACGGTGAGGTTCGGCTCATCGGCATCGAGCACGGCATACCACTGTTCCTCGTGACCGACGTGCGCAGCCAGAGCCGACACCCGGTCGACATGCCAGGCAACGAAGCGCCGGCGGAAGTCCGCATCGAGCTCTCGTCGGATAGCGGACGTGCGGCCTCGTGCGAGCTCGACGAACTCCTCGCGCGCCTCACCGCCCAGGCCAAGCGCGGCGGCCAGGTGCTCGGCCGTGTCCTGGTAGAGGCGCTTGCGCAACCCCCGCTCGATGTCGCTGACCGTGCGAACGCTCAGCCCGGCCTTCTCGGCAAGCTCCTCTTGCGTGATCGCGGCGTCTTCGCGGAGGGAGCGGAGGACACCGGCGAGGTGCTCCATGGCCCAAAGGTAATCCCGGCCGAAGTCGGTGGGTGACTTTTCATGGTCTCGTCGCCGGGACGCCAGCACGCTGGGACAAGCAGCTTCGAAGAACGGAGGAAGCCATGGGAAAGCAGACAGCACTGCGGCTGTATGAACTCATGAACGCCGGCCAGGTCGAGGCGATCGCTGACCTTGTGACCGAGGACTACCTCGAGCACGACCCGCTCCCCGGCCAGGGAACCGGCCGCGACGGCGCGATCGACCGATTCTCCCTCCTGGTGGATGCCCTCGCCCCGCACTTCACGGTCGAGGACGTCATCACCGAGGAAGACCGCGTGGTGGTGCGCTGGACGAACGCCGGCACGCACGTCGGTGAGTTTGCCGGCGTCCCTGCGACCGGACGAACCTTCACGATCGCAGGAATCGACATCTACCGGGTCGAGGGAGACATGCTTGCCGAGCACTGGCACGTCGTCGACCAGTTCGCGATGCTCGGCCAACTGGGGCTCCTACCCGCCCCGGCCTGACCGACAACGATCTCACGATCCGTTCCCTCCCCGTATGACAGACCGCGAGCGTGACCGAGGCCCCAAGGCAACTGTGTGACTGGTCGCTCCGGGCGTGACGCTTTCGGGCCTGGTGGCGCTGTACCTGGTAGAGCGTGAACGACACGTCCGAGCGAACCCCCCAAACGCCGACCACCAAGGTCCAGAGCTGAACCAGATGGTGGTCGCGATGCCGTCGTCGGCCGCGCCGGCGTCGATGCTGTTCGACGTCTATGCACATCGCCGCCAAGCACATCGCCCCCCAACAGGACGGCAGTGATCATGCGTTCGCCTGAAGAAGTAGCGGTATGTGGTGCGCCGTGACACGTCGGCCGCATCGCCCACCTCCGTGACCGTCGGCGTTCGACCCCGCGCATCCAGACTCGGTCCGGCGTCGATGGATCGCGGCACATCCGCGCCCCTG
>JAICSC010000113.1 GCA_025937085.1 Nocardioides sp. | reverse complement strand
TCATCGGTCCTCCTGGGGAAGTGCTTGATCTGTGTCTAACGGGTGCCACCGACAGTGGTGGGCCGATCAGACGTTCGATCGAACATGTGTACGACGATAGAGCACCTGTTCGAACGGTTCAAGCAGCGACACGAACAATTGTTCGAACCCGCCGAACTCCCCTGGCGGTGGCTCAGCCACCGTCCCGGGCGACCCAACGGTGGATCACCCACCGCCCCGGGTACGACGAGCGATGGCCCGGCGACCGAGCGCCGCGAACAACCGGGTGCCGTGGCGGGTCACCGACGGCGCGAGAGTCGAGGTCCGCACGAGTCCCCCGCGCCAGCCCGGCAGCGAACGGACGACGCGGCGCGTGCCGAGCAGGGCGACCGCGGCGTCGGCGGTCTCGTCGACGGTGAGGATCCGGGAGCCAGAGTGCACCAGCTGCGCGCCGAGTCCCTCGGGGTCCTGCCCCTCGAGCAGTGCGGTCCGGACGCCGTCCGGGCAGAGCGCGTGCACCCGCACCCGGCGCGGCGCCTCGGCCGCGACCGACATCGTGGCGGACACGATCGCGGCCTTGGTGGCGGCGTACGCCGAGTAGCCGGGCACCGGCCCGAGGCCCGACAGCGAGCCGATGTTGACGACGTCGCCGCCACCCGGCCCGAAGGCGTCCAGGGCGGCGCGCATCCCCCACAGGCAGCCCAGGAGGTTCACCTCGACCAGCCGCCGTACCTGCTCGTCGGCCAGGTCGGCGAGCCGGCCGTCGTCGCCCACGCCGGCGTTGTTGAACCACGCCGTCAGCGGTCCTAGGTCGTGGGCGGTGGTGGCGACGAACCGGTGTCCGGCCGCGTCCCGCACGTCCTGCTCGAGTCCGACGGCCGCCCCGATCTCGGACGCGGTACGACGTGCCGCCTCGCCGTCGACGTCGGTGACCACCACGGCGTACCCCCGGCCCACCATCCGCTCGGCGATCCCGCGCCCGATCCCCCGCGCCGCACCCGTGACCACACAGCTGTCCACGGGCCCGAGTCAACCAGAGCGTCCGGCGTGACCCGGGCCCGGAAGGAGCATGTATCGGGAAGTCGGTACTCGACTCTTGAACCCCGACGGCACCACACGCAGTGCCGTGATGAGGGAGATCCCATGCACATGTTGAAGTCCAGGGTCCTGTCGGTGGTCGTGGGGGCGGCCGTCGTCGTCGGGGCCGCGAACCTCACGGCGTACGCCGCGAACGGGCACGCCCTGCTGCTCGGCCAGCACAACAACGCCGGCAAGACCACGTCGCTCGCGAAGGCGGGCAAGGGCCCGGCGCTCAGCCTGCACACCAAGAAGAAGTCGCCGCCGTTCGCGGTGAACAGCTCCAAGATGGTCAAGCACCTGAACGCCGCCAAGGTCGCCGGGCTCAACGGGAAGGTGCTGGCCCACGCCTACCGGTACGTGATCCCGGCCAACACCACGCTGCCCTTCACGTTCCAGGCGACGAACCTGCCGAAGGGCAAGTACGCCGTGGCCCTCAGCATCGCGACGCAGAGCACGACGACGCCGTTCGTGCCGTTCTGTGGCGTCGCAGACTCGGTCACCCAGTTCGCCGTCTTCTCGTACGGCACCGCTAACAACACCGTCGCCATCAACACCGGAAGCGGGATCGCCTCGGTCGCACAGAAGGGGCAGGCCAAGATCTCCTGCTCCGAGGCCGCCGAGACCTACAACACCGGCGGCTCGAAGAACGTCGTGGTCTTCACCCCGCTGGCCAAGGTCACCGACGGGGCGCCTTCCACACGCAGCCGCTCTCCGCAGTTCCGCTTCACTCGCTGACGACCTCGGGTCTGCGGCGGCGACACGCCCGTTCGAACAGATGTTTGATTCCGGACGTGTCGCCGCCGTACGGTGTCAGCCATGACACCGAGCACACCGCGGGGCACGGGCAAGCGCGTCAGCGAGCTGCCGGACGGGCCGCCCGACGCGACCGGCCTCACGCCGCGCCAGCAGCGCGTGCTGGCCACGATCAAGGAGGCGATCGAGAAGCGCGGCTACCCGCCGAGCATGCGCGAGATCGGCCAGGCGGTCGGGCTCACCAGCAGCTCCAGTGTCGCCCACCAGCTCCGGGTGCTGGAGGAGAAGGGCTTCCTCAAGCGCGACCCCAACCGGCCGCGGGCGCTGGAGGTGTTCCTGCCCGAGGTGATGGCGGCACGCCGTTCCATCGGCGCGATCAGCGGCGGCTCCGACACCGGCGAGGCGTCGTACGACGAGACCGACGTCGGCGACGCCCGCCCGGAGGCGGCGTACGTGCCGATGGTCGGCCGGATCGCCGCCGGCGGCCCGATCCTCGCCGAGGAGACCCTCGAGGACGTCTTCCCGCTGCCGCGGCAGCTGGTCGGCGACGGCACGCTGTTCCTGCTCGAGGTCCGCGGCGACTCGATGGTCGAGGCCGCGATCTGCGACGGCGACTACGTCGTGGTGCGCCAGGAGCAGACCGCCGAGAACGGCGAGATCGTGGCTGCCCTGATCGACGGCGAGGCCACGGTGAAGACCTTCCAACGCAAGAACGGACACGTCTGGCTGCTGCCGCACAACGCGGCGTACGAGCCGATCGACGGCACCCACGCCACCATCCTCGGCAAGGTCACCGCCGTCCTCCGCCGCGTCTGAGTCGGGTCTGAGTGGGTCCGTCACATCCGACCCCCACTTTCTGCCCGCCATCGGGAAGTATCTGGTGACCGTCGGTGCTCTCTTGTTGGAAGGCGTACGTCACATGGACGACGCCCGTTGCGTCTAAAGGTTGATGCATTTGCTTCACCTCACCTGAGAGGATGGCGCGGTGAGTGTTCGATCGAGCGTCCAGACGACGATCGCCCGAGGAGGCTTCCTCGGGCGTCGTGGTGTGCGCGAGATCCTGCTGATCGGCGCTCTCTACGTCTTCTACTGCGTGACCCGCACGTTCGCAGACGGCGACCTCGGCCCCGCTCAGGATCGGGCCGGTGACCTGCTCTCGCTCGAGAAGGTGCTCCACCTCGACTGGGAGCACGCGCTCAACGGCTGGTTCGTCGGCCACGCCTGGGCCGCGATCCCCGCCGACTACTTCTACGCCGCCGGGCACTACATGGTGACCCTGTGGGTGCTGGTCTGGCTCTACCGCAAGGGCGCCCAGCACTACACCCCCGCCCGTTGGGCGCTGGTGGTGGCGTGCCTGATCGGCCTGGCCTGCTACCTCCTCCTGCCGACGGCCCCGCCGCGGATGCTCGACGGTTTCAGCGACGTCATGAGTCTCCACGCCGCCGACGGCTGGTGGAGCACCGACGCCTCGGCGCCGAAGGGGCTGGGCAGCCTGACCAACGAGCTGGCCGCCTTCCCGAGCCTGCACGCCGGCTGGGCGCTGTGGGTGGCCCTGGTCGTACGCCGCTCGACCCGCAACTACTGGGCCCGCGGGCTGGGGTGGACGCACGCGATCATCACCGCCGTGGTCGTGATCGGCACCGGCAACCACTGGATCCTCGACGTGGCCGTGGGCTGGGCCGTGGTGATCGTGGCCATGTGGCTGGTCGACCCGTGGTTCGCCGACAGCCGGCACAAGGTGAAGGCTCGCCGCCTGGCGCTCCGCCAGCGCATCGCCGGCCCCGATGCGCCGGTCGAGAGGACCCCGGACCGACCGACGACCCCGGGCCCGGTCGGGGCAGACCCACTCGGCGCAGACCGGCTCAGCACAGACCGGCTCGGCACAAACAGGCTCGGCGGGGACTCACTCCGCGCCGAGTCCTTCCGCGCCGACTCGGTCGATGCCTGCTGGGCCGAGCCGCCGCCGAAGCGCCGCTTCGACTGCTAGGGCGTGTCCCAGCGGATCTCACCGGCGGGCGTCTTACGGGCGGGCCGTGCCATGCCGCGCACCGGATGAGGTCGCGCGACCCGGGTCAGCCGGCGGACCGTTGCTCCGAACCGGCGAGCCGGGCCAGGGCCTGACGCACCAGGTCACCGTCGTACGTCGTCCACATCGGCGGCAGGCTGGCGCGCAGGAAGCTGCCGTAGCGTGCGGTCGCCAGCCGGGGGTCGAGTACGGCGACCACACCGCGGTCGGTCGTGGTGCGGATCAGCCGGCCCGTGCCCTGCGCCAGCAGGAGCGCGGCATGCGTGGCCGCGACCTGCATGAACCCGTTGCGGCCCTCGCGGTCGGCGGCCCGCTGCCGCGCACTCATCAGGGGGTCGTCGGGCCGCGGGAACGGGATGCGGTCGATGATCACCAGCTGACAGGTCTCGCCGGGGACGTCGAGCCCCTGCCACAGGCTCAGCGTGCCGAACAGGCAGGTGTGGGGGTCACCCACGAACTGCCGGGCGAGCTCCGGCAGCTGCGCCTCACCCTGGGCGAGCGTGGTGAGGTGGGGCAGCCGCTCGCGGATCGCCTCTGCGGCGGTCTCGGCGGCGCGACGGGAGCTGAACAGCCCGAGCGTGCGCCCCTCGGCGGCGTCGACGAGCGATGCGATCTCGGCCAGCTGCGCCTCGCCGAGGCCGTCGCGGCCGGGCGGAGGCAGATGGCGGGCGACGTACAGGATCGCCTGGCGGCCATAGTCGAACGGCGACCCGGCGTCGAGGCCGACCCAGGGGAGCGCCCCCTCGCCGGTCGAGACGTTCGCGTCGGACGTCGCCGAGGGAACCACCGGCGAGGCCTCCACCCGCTCGGTCGGCCGGAGCCCGACCGAGGTCGCGATCGCGTCGAAGTCGCCGCCGAGCATCAACGTCGCCGAGGTCATCACCACCGTCTTGTCGGTGAGCAGCCGGTCGCGCATCGGACCCGAGACCTCGAGCGGCGCCACGCAGAGCCGCGGCGGGATCCGATCGCCTCCCTCGCTCAGCCAGAGGACATCGGACTCCACCTTCGCGGCCATCCGTTCGGCGGTGACGAACACCTCCTGCACCGACGCGCGCGCCTGGGTACGACCGGCGTCGGACTCGTCTGGGGGGCCGGCCTCGGTCTCCTTGGGGTACGCCGACAGGCAGGCCCGCGCGGCGTCGCGGACCAGCACCAGCGCATCCGCGAGGACCTCCGGCACCTCGTCGAACCGGCCCGGGGTGCACTCGGCGATCGCCGCTCCGAGCGCGTCGCCGGCCTCGGCGAGGTCGTCGGCCGGGGAGCTCTCGGAGTCGGCGGACTCGACGTACCGACGGGAGCGGCGGGCTGCGCGGTCGACCTCGGAGGCGAGCAGCTCGTCGGTGGCGGCCTGGGTGACCCGCGCGACGACCTCGTGGGCCTCGTCGACCACGACGACGTCGTAGTCGGGGATCATCGGCACCCCTTCGATCGCGTCGATGGCGAGCAGGGAGTGGTTGGTGACGATCAGGTGGGACCGGTGGGCCTGCTCGCGAGCGACCTCGACGAAGCACTCCTCACCGAACGGGCACCGGCTCGCACCGAGACATTCACGGTGGTTGACGCTGACCTGCCGCCACTCGCGGTCGGTGTGACGCGGGGCGCGGTCCCGCTCGCCGGTGCCGCCGTTCTCGGCCTCCTGCTCGGCCCAGGCACGCAGCTCCAAGACCTTCTTCGCCTGCGAGCTCACCGTGCTGGCGGGGACCTCGACCAGCGTGCCCTGGTCGTCGTCCGGGGCGCCCTCGCGGATGCGGTGGAGGCAGGCGTAGTTGGAGCGGCCCTTCAGCACGGCGAAGGACGTGTCGACCTCGGGGTGGGCGCCGGCGACGGCCTCGACCAGCCTCGGGATGTCGCGTTCGACAAGCTGGTGCTGGAGGGCCAGGGTGGCGGTCGCGACCACGACCCGCTCGTCGTGGAGCAGGGCCGGGACGAGGTAGGCCAGCGACTTGCCGGTGCCGGTCCCGGCCTGTACGACGAGGTGCCGGTGGCCGGTCAGCGCCTCGCCGACGGCCTCCGCCATCGCGATCTGGCCGGGTCGCTCCTGGCCACCCAGCGCGGCCACCGCGGTGTCCAGTACGTCGGTGATGGGTAGACGGACGCCGGGCACTGGTGCACCCTATCCGCGACGGGGGACAGAGGTTTCGGACCGCGGGCTCGCTGGGGAGAGCCCGATCCGAACCGGTGCGCGCGGCCGGTTGCGCGAGCCTCTCGGGTGTCCCGATCACGCTCGACGACAGCGAAAAGAATGGGACCGCGCGATGAGCAGCATCCTCGTGATCGAGGACGACGCCTCGATCCGGGACGCGCTGGAGCGCGGGCTGGCCGAGCACGGACACACGGTGATGACCGCGGCCACCGGGGTCGCCGGGCTCGAGGCGGTGCTCGGCGAGCACCCCGACCTGGTGCTGCTCGACCTCGGTCTCCCCGACGTCGACGGGCTCACCGTGATCGGGATGATCCGGGCAGCCGGCTCGGTGCCGATCATCGTGACCACGGCCCGCGACGACGACCCCACGATGGTGCGGACCCTGGACTCGGGCGCGGACGACTACGTCGTGAAGCCGTTCCGGCTCGACCAGGTGACCGCACGGATCCGCGCCGTGATGCGGCGTACCACTCGCGCAGCGTCTGCCGAGCCGGTCCGGGTGGGCGAGCTGGTCATCCACGAGCCCAGCCGCACCGCCTCGCTGGCGGGGGTCGAGCTGGTCCTGGCGCGCCGGGAGTTCGACCTCCTGCTGGCTCTGGCCACGCGGGCGGGCGAGGTGGTCAGCAAGCGCACCCTGCTGGCGGAGGTGTGGCACCAGGCCGACGGCGGGTCCGAACGCACCGTCGACGTACACCTGTCGTGGTTGCGGCGCAAGCTCGGCGAGACCGCTGCCGCGCCGCGGTACCTGGAGAGCGTGCGCGGAGTCGGCGTACGCATGGTCGACCCGACGGCCTGACGCCGAAGTGGGACTTCTCCGGGCCCGAGGTGGGACTTCTCCGGGCCCGAGGTGGGACTTGTCCGGGCCCGAGGTGGGACCTCTCCGACAACCGGCCCCGGGAGAACTCACGCCTCGGTAGCGGATAACTCCCACTTCGGCAGTGGAGAGGTCCCACTTCGGCAGTGGAGAGGTCCCACTTCGGCAGCGGAGAGGTCTCACTTCGGCGTCAGGTGAGGGCGGCGAAGGTGTCGCCGGCGGCGCCGAAGGTGGCGTGGCCGTGGCCGCCGGGTACGACGTGCCAGTCGCTGGTCGCGAGGCGCTCGCGCAGCCACTCGCCGTGGTCCTGCGGGACCATGCCGTCGGCGTCGCCGTACACGAGCCGGACGGGTGAGGTGACCGCGCCAAGGTCGATGTCCCACGGACCGAGCCACGAGAGGTTGTCGCGGACGTACCCCTCGGACGTCTCGATGGCGCGCTGGAAGTCGGCATCGAACGCGGAGCGGGCCTCGGGGTGCTCCTCGAACCAGTTGGGTCCCGGTGGTGCCGTCTTCTGGAGGGCCGCGGCGAAATCCTCGGCGCTCAGACCGCGCAGCTCGGCGAGCTCGTCGTCCGCCAACGGGATCTCCAACGCCATCGCGCCGTCGACGTCCCCGTCCGCGATCATCGCGAGCGCGCGGCGGTCGACGTCCTCGAGCACCTCGGGCTTGACCTCGACGTACGGCGCGGGTCCGGCGTGGACGGCCACGGAGGTGACTCGCTCCGGGGTCAGGGCGGCGACGGCCAGGGCGAACGGCCCGCCGCCGGAGAGCCCGAGCGTGACGAACCGGTCGAGCCCCAGCTCGTCGGCCAACTCGAGAGTGTCGGTCGCCGTCGCGGCCAGGCTCGGCGGGGTGAGGGTGGAGGCGCCGTACCCGGGACGGCTCGGCCCGACCACCCTGACCCCGTGCCTCTCGACGGCCTCGACGATGACGCGAGCCTGGCCACCGGTGGCCGGCGTACCCGAGAAGAACAACACCGGTGGACCGGCCGGGTCGCCGAGGTCGACGTACTCCAGCGTCCGCCCCTCGCGCAGGGTGACCGTGCTGAACACGGTCCGAGAGTACGGCGTGCCGAGGCCTCGGGGAGCGGTCAGACGGAGTACGCCGCCAGCTCGCCGGCCAGGTCGGCGTGCGCGCGACCGCGGACCACCGTCCCCTCGCCGGTGTGCTCGAGCGACTCGATCTCGCCGTGCTGGTGGAGCCGGTCGAGCAGGTCGCCGCGGGCATACGGCACCAGCGCCTCGAACTCGACCCCCGGGCGCGGCAGGTCGTCCTCGACCAGCGCCAGCACGGCGTCGATGCCCTCGCCGGTCCTGGCACTCACGACGACGGCGTGCGGCTCGCGCTGCTTGACCCGCGCAAGGACCAGCGGGTCGGCCGCGTCGGACTTGTTGACCACGATGATCTCGGGCACCTTCTCGGCGCCGATCTCGGCGAACACCTCACGCACGGCCGCGATCTGTCCCTCGGGGTCGGGGTTGGAGCCGTCGACCACGTGCAGGATCAGGTCGGAGTCGGCGACCTCCTCCAGCGTCGACCGGAACGCCTCCACGAGCTGGTGGGGCAGGTGGCGGACGAAGCCGACGGTGTCGCTCACCGTGTACACGCGGCCGTCGCTGGTCGTCGTACGTCGGGTGGTGGGGTCGAGCGTGGCGAACAGCGCGTCCTCGACGAGCACCCCGGCGCCGGTGAGGCGGTTCAGCAGGCTGGACTTGCCGGCGTTGGTGTAGCCCGCGATCGCGACGCTCGGGATGTGCCGGCGGCGGCGCTCCTGGCGCTTGGTGTCGCGGGTGCCCTTCATGTGCGCGAGCTGGCGACGTAGCCGCGCGATCTTGGTGTTGATGCGGCGGCGGTCGGTCTCGATCTTGGTCTCACCGGGGCCACGGCCGCCGATGCCGCCGCCGTCCGCGCCGACCCGGCCACCGGCCTGGCGGGAGAGGTTGCCGCCCCAGCCGCGGAGGCGCTGCTTCATGTAGCTGAGCTGGGCCAGCTCGACCTGCGCCTGGCCCTCCTTGCTCTTGGCGTGCTGGGCGAAGATGTCGAGGATCAGGGCGGTCCGGTCGACGACCTTGACCTTGAGCCGGTCCTCAAGGTTGCGGAGCTGGCTGGGCGCGAGCTCGCCGTCACAGATCACGGTGTCCGCGCCGGTGGCGCGCACGATCTCGCCGAGGCCCTCGACCTTGCCACGGCCGACGTACGTCGCGGGGTCGGGCTTGTCGCGCCGCTGGTAGATCGCGTCCAGCACCTCCGAGCCGGCCGTCTCGGCCAGCGCGGCGAGCTCGGCCATGGAGTTCTCGGCGTCCTCGACGCTGCCGTCGGTCCAGACCCCGACCAGGACGACACGCTCGAGGCGGAGCTGGCGGTACTCGACCTCGGAGATGTCCTCGAGCTCGGTCCGCAGCCCGCCGACCCGGCGCAGTGCATACCGCTCGGCGAGGTCCTGCTCGCCCACCGTCAGCTCACCCAGCGTGAGCTCGGGATCGTGCTCGTCATCGGGGTCGGCCGGATCGGCGTAGCCGGACTCCCAGTCGTCGCTCTCGTCGGAGTCGTCGGCAGGGTCCTGCAGGTCGTCTGCGTCGTCGAGGTCCCAGCCGGTCGTCTGGGCCAGCTCGGCGTCGAGGGAGAAGTCACGTGCGTTCGTCATACGACTGTCAAGGGTAGGTCGGGTCGGTCCCCCGTGCGAACCGGTTTGCTCGCGGCGTACGACGTACCGCGTACGGCGGGCGGCGGTGAACGGCCAGCCAGCCGGCCGGTCCGCCGGGCCAGCCGACCCCGCTAGGTTGTGTCGGTGACCCCGCCTGCCCCGACGTCTGCACCGTCATCTGCACCGTCATCTGCACCGTCGTCTGCCCTGCCGGACCGGGCCCGGGTCGTCGTCATCGGGGGCGGCGTGATCGGATGCTCGGTCGCCTACCACCTCGCCCACGAGGGCTCGACCGACGTCGTGGTCCTCGAGCGCGACCGGCTGACCAGCGGTACGACGTGGCATGCCGCGGGGCTGATGACCTGCTTCGGGTCCACGTCCGAG
>JAICSC010000177.1 GCA_025937085.1 Nocardioides sp. | reverse complement strand
GGCGCAGGGTGTCGACACTGACGCCGACGCGCTGTGCGACCTCACCGATCCGCAGGTAGTCGACCACGCGGATCAGACTAGGGCGTGGGTCACGGCCCGCCGAACCCTGCTCGGCTCAGCACTCGCTGCCCGGCGGAGCCGGTGACCAGGTCGACGAACTCCTGGGCCAGGTCGGCGTGGCCGGACTGCTTGAGCACGACGATGGGGACCGACGTCCCCTGCGGGGCGGTGCGGGGTAGCGGCCGCGCCCGGACCTGGTTCCCGGCCGCCTCGGCGTCGGTCGTGTAGACGAGCCCGGCGTCCGCCTCGCCCTCGGTGACCTTGGCCAGCACCGACTTGACGTCGACCTCCTGGCTGACCGGCTGGCCGGTGATGTCGTCCTGCCGGAGAAGGGCGCTGGCGACGATTCCGCAGGGCGCCGTCGGCACGCACATGACCCACTGCACCGATGACCTGTCCAGGTCGGAGAAGGCCGTGACGTGGCCCGGGTTGCCGGCGGGGGTGGCCAGGACGAGCCGGTTGGTCGCGAACGTCTGGGGCGTGCCCCCCTGGGCGGACTCGGCGCTCTTCATGGTGGTCGGGTCGGCCGTCGCCAGCACGTCGGCCGGCGCCCCACCCGTGGCCTGCTGGGCCAGGGTCGCGGAGGAGTCGAAGGCGAACTTCACGGTGACCCCGGGGTGCTCCTTCTCGAACTCCTGGCCGAGCTCGGTGAACGTCCCGGTGAGCGAAGAGGCCGCGAGGACCGTGATCGTGGTGTCGTCGCCCCCGCCACCACCACAGGCGTTCAACGGCAGCAGCGCGAGCAGAGCACCACAGGTCAGGGCGCGTCGCAGGGTCCGGAGAGGCACGACGTGTGTCTAGCACACAACTCTAGGTAATACCTAGGTATGGGTCCGCGGCCGGGATTGATCCCTAGACTGCGCCGGTGACCAGGAGCACGCGGGCTCGGCTGGCGGCCACGGTGTCGCACGTGCCGGGCACGAGCAGGAGGGCTCAGTACTCCGCAACCACGCGGCGCGCGCTGGTCGACGTCGCGGAACAGCTGTTCGCCGAGCATGGGTACGCCGCCACCTCGCTGGACGCGATCGTTGCGGGTGCGGACGTGACCAAGGGAGCGTTGTACCACCACTACTCCGGCAAACAGGCGCTGTTCGAGGCGGTCTTCGAGAAGGTCGAGGCGGCCGGGGCGCGCCAGGTCCAGGCCGCGCTCGAGGGCCACCGCGACCCGTGGGAGAAGGCGATCGCCGGGCTCCGTGCGTTCCTCGAGGTGGTGCGGCAGCCGTCGTACAGCCGGATCGTGGTCCAGGACGGCCCGTCGGTGCTGGGTCACGAGCGCTACCGCGAGCAGGAGGAGCGTTCGACGTTCGCCAACGTCCTCGACATCGTGCGGGCGGTGCTCGGCGCCGGTGAATGGGCGGTCGACGCGAAGATGGAGCGCACCTTCGCCCGGATCTTCTTCGGGGCGATGTCGTCGGCCGGGGCCACCGTCTCGACGGCCGAGGACGCCGACATCGAGGCGGAGCGTGTGGAGATCGCGATCGGCTTCATCCTGTCCGGCCTCCGCGCCCGGTCCGAGCAGGGGGCGGAGCTACCCGAGCTGCCCGAGTCGCCTACTTCTTGAAGACCACGTTGCCGCCGTCGACCGGCACCAGCTCGATCCAGGTGTGACCGGCGGGCACCTGCAGCTTCTTGCCCTTCTTCGTCCGCAGGGTGATCTTCGCGGTGGCCTTCTTGCCCTTGTGCCACTGAGCCGTGACCATCCGGCCGTCGTGGAACAACAGCGCGTTGCCCTTGCCCGTGAGCAGCGTCTCGGGCACGTGGTTGCCGGCCGGGTCGAGGTAGCCGGCGTCGCCCTCCCGCACTCGCAGCACGAGCAGGTTGGTCGCCGGGAACTGATCGCCGGCGGGCGCGTTGCTGTTCAGGTTGTGGTAGCTGCCGTTCTCGAACTTCCACTCGGTGGTGTGGCCGCCGGAGAACTGGGCGTCGATGGTGCCGATCTTCCGGCCCTTCGGCAGGCTCTTCGCCGATCCCCACTGGAGGTAGTCAGGCGGCGTTGCGGCCTTCGTCTTCGCGGTCGCGGCGACGTCGTTCAGGTGGACGAAGAGGTTGTACGGCGCGGAGCGCTGGGACGAGCGGTACATGCCCTTCGAGCCTTCGCCGTAGAACGGGATGTGCGCACCCTTGATCCGAGCAATGGTCTTGCCGGCCGCGCCGCTGGTCACCATCGAAGCGTGCACGGGTGAGACGACGTCGATGTCGCTGGCCCGCATCGAACGGATCGGGCCGACGTTCCCGGGGATGTCGGAATAGTAGAAGACAGCCAGCCGGGTGAGCCCACCCTCGACCAGCTCCTCGACGACCATGTCGGCCTTGGAGAGTCCCACCTGCGGCTGGCTGGAGAACGTGTTGTCCATCTTCGCGACCAGGACCGGGTGGTCGAGGGCGGCGCTCTGGTCTGAGGCGACCTTGAGCCCCGTCAGCGGCCAGAACTGCGGGATCGACTGCCCGCCGGCCACCTGCTGCGAGCCTCCGCCCGATTCGGGGCTCGAGCTGCTCGACCCGCCGCACGCGGTGAGCATCAGACCGGTGGCGGTGAGGGCGGACAAGGTCAGGGCAACGCGTCGCACGAGGTTCTCCATCGGGGGTGTGTCTCCAGGGATCCGCAACAGTGTGAACGATCGATCAAGCGGGACCGGGCAGGCCACGCCGGGACTGTGACCCGAGTCACCGTCAGGGGCTGGAGGACGAGCCGGCACCGCCGTACTCGACGGACTCCAGGGGCCGGTAGCTGGTGGGGTCGACGAAGTCGACGTGGACGTCGGTGCCCTGCGGGTCGGGGATGACGACCATCAGCGCCGGCGTGGCGGTGCCGGGCTTCCCGGCACCTCGGTCGAGCGTGAACGACGTGCGGAACACCAGCGGCTTCCCGCCGTTGTCGGCCCCCAGTGCGGGAAGGTGGGCGAGCGCCTGCTGCTCGGTGCCGGCATCCACCGGGGAGAGTCCCTGGTAGATCACGCCCTTGGCCTCGAGGGCTCCGGTGAAGCCGGCGGGCAGCTGGGAGTAGACGTCGACCGACGACGGCTGGTTGCGCCCGTGCGTCATCACGAACGCCAGGACGCCGAACCAGACGACGAAGATCACCGCTCCGATGACCAGGTGCACCGGCTTGAAGCCGGGCGGGGCGCCCGTGCGGTGGATGTAGTCGGGGTTCGGCACGGTGTCAGGAGACAAGCTTGGCGCCTCCGTCGACGTACAACGTCTGGCCGGTGATGTACGACGCCTCGTCGCTGCACAGGAACGCCGCGGCCGCCGCGATGTCCTCGGGGAAGCCGACGCGGCGGACCGGGTTGCGGTCGGCGGCGGCCTTCCGGAACTCCTCGACCGGCATCCCGACCCGCGCGGCCGTCGCGTCCGTCATGTCGGTGGCGATGAACCCGGGAGCGATCGCGTTGGCGTTCACGCCGAACGGGCCCAGCTCGATGCCGAGGGTCCGGACGAAGCCCTGGATGCCCATCTTCGCCGCGGCGTAGTTGGCCTGCCCGCGGTTGCCGAGCGCCGAGACGCTGGAGAGGCAGATGACCTTGCCGTACTTCTGCTCAACGAAGTGCTTCTGCGCGGCGCGGGTCATCAGGAACGCGCCTCGGAGGTGGACGCCCATCACGGCGTCCCAGTCCTCGTCGCTCATCTTGAACAGCAGGTTGTCCCGGGTGACACCCGCGTTGTTGACCAGGATGTGAAGTCCGCCGAGGTCGGCGACCACGCGGTCCACCGCGGTCTGGACGGAGACGGAGTCGCTGACGTCGCAGCCGATGCCGACATGCTTCTGCCCGGTCGCGAGTCCGCCGGCAGCCTCCGCCGCCTGGCCCTCGTCGAGGTCCAGGACGGCGACCGAGGCGCCCTCGTCCGCGAAGCGCGTGGCGATCCCGAGACCGATCCCGCGTGCGGCTCCGGTGACGACGGCGATACGCCCGTCGAAGCGACCCATGTGCTGACTCCTCGTGCGGCTCGGTGGTTCGTGAGATGCCGATGGCCGGTGCCCGAGCCGTGCTGCTCGGCCACCGGCCACTGTAGATGCCGCTCGAAGACGACGTACCGTCAGGCGGTGGTGGACGGGGTCACGGTCGCCTCCGCCTGCGCGCGCAGTCCCTCGACTCCGGTCCCGGTGGCGAGAACTGCCTGAACGGCCGGGTCGTCGGAGCCGATGAGCGCGACCAGGAGCCGAGCGCCGGTCATCGCAGGGATGCGCCGGGCATCGTCCCGGTTGTCGGCGTCGAGTCGGTCGCGCAGGACCGAGCGGCGGACGTCACGCAGCAGCGCGCGCAGCCCAGGCGAGAACGGGAGACCCTCGCGCCGGCTTCGGGGGCCGCGTCGACCGCGACCACGCGGTCCCTGGTCATGGTGCTCGTGGTGGTGCTCGTGACGGCGTCCGCGTCGCCCACGGCTCGTCCTCCGCTCGCGGCCGGGACGGTCGGCCCAGCCGGCGGCGAGGTCCTCGCCGAGGTTGGCGCGCACCGCCTCGCGGACGCGGTCCAGGTCGATGCCGATGGCCCGGAGGGCCTCACGGTCGTCGTCGTAGGCCGCGCGCTCCCGGTCGGACGCAGCGTCGGGCGCGGGCTCGGGATCGACGTGGTGGCTCGCGACCAGGTCGCGAGCGGTGTCGAGGTCGAACCCGTGGTCGCGGAGGGCGACGTACGCCGTGCCGCGGGGGTTGGCGAGCAGACCGGCCAGCAGGTGGCCGGGGCCGACCTCGCGGTGGCCGAGCTCGCGGGCGATGTCCGCCGCCTGGGCGACGGCGATCCTGGACTCGGTGTCGAATCGCGTGTGCATGGTGTGGCTCCTCAGGTGTTGGTCTGTTCTCCCGGAGCTCCCCGGGTGCCCCGGGTTCAGTCACGGGAGTGCTTCTGGTGAACGGCCTGGCGGCTGACCTGCAGCACGTCGGCGATCGCCTGCCAGCTCCACCCCTGGTCGCGTGCGTTGTGCACCTGCACCGCCTCGAGGCGGTCGGCCAGCGCGCGGAGGGCCCGGACGGCGGCGAGTCCCTGCTCGGGATCGTTGCTTGCCGCGTTCTCGGAGAGGTCTTCGGCATCGTTCACTGCGTCAAGTAAACCTGACACGCAGAGGTTTGTCAACCTTTCCTGACAGACGTTGTGGGCAGACGTTCCGGAAAGAAGTTCTGGTGTGACTTCTGGCCCCTGTTGAGCAATGCGGGACCGCCATACGTCGTCACTGGTATGGGCGGATCGCATGTGGGCCGCAACGAGGACCTCTCCAGGGTGCTGTACAACCAGTACGCCGAGGCCCTGCTGGCCTACGTGCAGCGGCTGATGCACGGTGACCGGCAGCTGGCCGAGGACATCGTCCAGGAGACGCTGCTGCGCGCCTGGAAGAACGCCGACAGCGTGCCGCCGGAGTCGCGTCGGCCGTGGCTGTTCGTCACCGCTCGGCACCTGGTGATCGACGCCTACCGCGCCCGGAGGTCGCGCCCGGCCGAGGTGACCGCCGAGCTGATGGAGATGGCCGGCGAGGACGACAACCTCGACCAGGCGCTGGATGCGGTCCTCGTCGCCGACGCCCTCCAGACGCTGAGCGCCGACCACCGGTGGGTCCTGTTCGAGTCGTACTACCGGGGCCGGACCGCCAACCAGATCGCCGACACCCAGGGCATCCCGGCGGGGACCGTCCGGTCACGCATGCACTACGCGCTGCGGGCACTTCGGCTGGCGCTGCGAGAGAGGGGGGTGGACGGGCCATGACCTGTTCGATGAGCGTGGAGCTCGGGGCCTACGTGCTCCACGCGCTGGAGCACGACGATGCGAGCGCCGTCCAGCGTCATCTCGACGACTGTCCCCAGTGCCAGGCGGAGCTGCGTGAGCTGGAGTTCACCGCGTCGTTGCTCTCCCTGCTGTCCGCCGAGGACCTCGATCAGCTCGAGGACGCAGCGCGAACCGACGGCGGGCACTCTGGTCACGACGGGGTCGGCGGCGTACGACGCTCCGTGCGCCGGCACCGCGCCTTCCTCCCGTTGATCGCGGCCGTGCTGGCCGTGGCCACCTCGCTCATGCCTCGAACCTTCGAGCACGCCGCGCCGGCATCCTCAGCGACCGTCATCACTGCGGCGGACCCCGCCACCCACGTGCGCGCGGCGGTGGCCGTGGACCGGGTGCGGGACGGTACGCGACTCCACCTGTCGCTGACCGGTGCGTACCCGCAGGGCTGGTGCTCGCTCGTCGCCAGGTCCCGCGACGGGCACCAGGACACCGCGGCCACGTGGCGCGCCGACGCCCGGGGCTCGGCAGACGTCGCGGGCATGACCGCCATCCCGGCCGATCGCCTCGGCGAGCTCGACGTGGTGACCGGCACCGGCGTCGTGCTCGTGACGATCCCGATGCCGGGACCTCACACCTGAACCACGTCCGACCGACAGGAGAGAAACAGATGAGAGTCACCACCACAAAGCTGCCGCTTCGCCATGCGGCCCTGCCGCTCCTCACCGTCGCCGTCCTGGCCCTGGCCGGGTGCGGGTCGAACGGGGGTTCGGGGTCCTCGGGTGCGGGCGGCACCAGCCAGGGCATGGTCGTCACCGTGAGCGACGCGGGTGGCCGCAACGTGCTCGTGGACGCCGAGGGCAAGGCGCTCTACATGAGTGACCAGGAGAAGAGCGGCAAGCTGCTGTGCACCAGCGGCGCCTGCGGGGCCATCTGGACGCCGCTGACGGTGTCGAGCAGGAGCAGCCTCACCGCCCCGCCCTCGCTGGCCAAGAAGCTCGGCACCGTGGCCCGTCCCGACGGCAGCACCCAGGTCACACTCGGCAAGCGCCCGCTGTACACCTTCTCGTTCGACCACTCGGCGGGCGAGGTGAACGGGGACGGGACCAAGGACAGCTTCGACGGGACCGACTTCACCTGGCACGTCGCCACGCCCTCCGGCCAGGCAGCGGCAGCACCGACGTCGCCCTCGGGTACGACGACGGGGTCGTCGGGGTCGTCGCCGTACGGCAACGGCGGCTACTCCTACTAGGGCCGGCCGCCATGTACGACGTCATCGAGCAGACCTCGGCACCGGCGAGGATGCGGTCGCGGATCATCACGTGGGTCCTGCGCGTGGTCACCGCGGCCGCACTCGTGGTCGACGCCTTCGTGCACAACGACCTGGTGGGCCGGTACGACGCCAACCAAGGGACCGGTCCGCTCAGCCAGGGCGACCTCTTCCGGATCGAGGCCGTGGTCTCGGGACTC
>JAICSC010000025.1 GCA_025937085.1 Nocardioides sp. | reverse complement strand
GCGCGATCGACGGCTCGGCCACCTGGATCGGCTGGAAGCGGCGCTCGAGGGCGGCGTCCTTCTCGAGGTACTTGCGGTATTCGTCGAGGGTCGTCGCGCCGATGGTCTGGAGCTCGCCGCGGGCGAGCATCGGCTTGAGGATGCTCGCCGCGTCGATCGCGCCCTCGGCCGCGCCGGCGCCGACGAGGGTGTGGATCTCGTCGATGAACAGCACGATGTCGCCGCGGGTGCGGATCTCCTTGAGGACCTTCTTCAGCCGCTCCTCGAAGTCGCCGCGGTAGCGGGAGCCGGCGACCAGGGCGCCGAGGTCGAGGGTGTAGATCTGCTTGTCCTTGAGCGTCTCCGGGACGTTGCCGCGGACGATGTCCTGGGCCAGTCCCTCGACGATCGTGGTCTTCCCGACGCCGGGCTCCCCGATCAGAACGGGGTTGTTCTTCGTGCGCCGGCTGAGGATCTGCATGACACGCTCGATCTCCTGCTCGCGCCCGATCACCGGGTCGAGCTTGGACTCTCGCGCGTCCTGGGTCAGGTTGCGGCCGAACTGGTCGAGCACCAGCGACGAGGACGGCGTGTCCGCCGGGGCGCCGGCCGTGGCGGCCTGGGCGCCGCCCTGCTCCTTGCCCTGGAAGCCGCTGAGCAGCTGGATGACCTGCTGACGCACGCGGTTGAGGTCGGCGCCGAGCTTCTGCAGCACCTGCGCCGCCACGCCCTCGCCCTCACGGATCAGTCCCAGCAGGATGTGCTCGGTGCCGATGTAGGAGTGGCCGAGCTGCAGCGCCTCGCGCAGCGACAGCTCGAGGACCTTCTTCGCGCGCGGCGTGAACGGGATGTGTCCGCTGGGGGCCTGCTGGCCCTGGCCGATGATCTCCTCGACCTGTGCGCGCACTGCCTCCAGGGAGATGTCGAGGCTCTCCAGAGCCTTCGCCGCGACGCCCTCACCCTCGTGGATCAGACCGAGCAGGATGTGCTCGGTGCCGATGTAGTTGTGGGAGAGCATGCGGGCCTCTTCCTGGGCCAGCACGACCACCCGTCGGGCTCGGTCAGTGAACCGCTCGAACATGCCATTCGCTCCTCATCGCGGGTCTCGGGGGTCCCGCCTCGCAAAACAGGGAGACGCCCTGTCACAACCGCTGAGTTGCTCCACCCTGGGCGTCGACTGTTCCAACTGGTCTTCCAGACTACGTGTTCCCAGGGGCACACACCCGTCGTCCGCTCACAGCGAACGAGCAGGAGGCCGCGAGGCACGAGCGGGCTCCGTGGGCGAGTGAAGGTTGAGCGAGCCCACGGCTGAGCCTGCGAAGCCGTGCAAGGCGAGTCGAAACCCGGTGACTGGGGCGGTGACCATGGTCGTCACGAGGCCGGGCGGTTGCGAGACAGGCCCCAGGGGACCTTCCTCAACCACCGACCAGACGCGCTCGACCTGGCCGCGCCAACACCGCGCCCTCCTACGTCGAGCGCGGCTGCGCGTCACATCAGTGGGCGGCTTCGAAGGCCGCGCGTACGTCGGACGGGATGCGTCCGCGGTCGGGCACCGGGTGGCCGTTGGAGCGTGCCCAGTCCCGGATCTCGCGGGCGCTGGTGCCCATCTGCACGCGCCGCTTCGCGCCCGCGGTGCGGCCGGCACGGCGCCCTGCGGCGACGTACTTCGCGAACGCGTCGCGCATCGCCTTGGCGTTCTTCTCGTTCAGGTCGATCTCGTAGCTCCGACCGTCGAGACCGAAGGAAACGGTCTCGGAGGCGTCGCCGCCGTTGAGATCGTCCTCGAGCGTGATGTTCACCTTCTGCGCCATGTTCGGGTCCTTTCGGGGCAACGGATTCTGCGATTCCGCAACGGGTAGTGGCTCGATGGCGAAAACATACGGCAATCCCCCGAGATCGCACAAACGCCTGGCCGACGAACTGTGGATTCCGGCCCCGTATCACGGCATTAGGGCGTGTCCCGCAATGGCCGGCGGATGTCCGCGTCGTTCCGGTCGTGCGATGGCAAGGCGCAGGAGCGCTGGCAGACTGGACGTCTTTCGAGCGTCTGCAACGCGGCCAGCGTGCGGCCGGGCGGCGTGGGCGCCGTCATGGATTGCGGGACACGCCCTAGATGACCAGGATCAAAGGTTCCGCCGGTAGACGAGCTCGAGCCCACGCAGCGTCAGCCAGGGATCGTGCACGGTGAAACAACCGCACTCTTCGTACACGAGGGGTGCCAGATAGCCGGTGGCCACGACGGTCACCTCGGAAACCTCGGAAACCTCCGCACCGAGCTCACGTAGCATCTTGCCCACAATTCCGTCGACCAGACTCGCCACACCGAAGACCATTCCTGACTGCAGGGCCTCCACGGTGTTCCGGGCGATCACCGAGCGGGGACGCCGCAATTCGACCTTGCGCAATTGTGCTCCCCGCCGCTCCAGAGCCTCGAGGGAAATCTCGATGCCCGGCGATATCGCACCACCGATGTACTGGCCCTGGGAATTCACGACGTCGAACGTCGTGGCGGTGCCGCCGAAGTCGACGACGACGGCCGGCCCGCCGTACCGTGTCGCGGCGGCGAGCGCGTTGACGATGCGGTCGGTGCCGACCTCGCGAGGGTTGTCGGTGAGGACCGGGACGCCGGTCCGGACACCCGGCTCGACGACGACGCTGGGCACGTCGGCGAAGGACCCGGCGAGCATGGCCCGCCAGGCGTGGAGCACGGTCGGGACGGTCGCGCAGACGACGATGCCCGCGATCTCGTCCTCATGCTCCCCGAGCAGGCCGCGCAGCAGAACGGCCCACTCGTCGGCGGTGCGGCTCTCGACGGTGGCCACCCGCCAGTCGGCCGACACCTCCCCGTCCCTGACCAGACCCAGCACCGTGTGGCTGTTGCCGATGTCGGCCGCGAGTAGCAGGCCCGGCGAGCCCTGGGAGCCGCTCACCTCAGGTCCAGCCCCAGGTCGAACACCTTCACCGAGTGGGTGAGCGCCCCCACCGAGATGAGGTCGACGCCGGTCTCGGCGACCTCGCGGGCCTGCTCCAGGGTCAGCCCGCCCGACGCCTCCAGGGTGGCGCGACCGGCCTCCCCCAGCCGTTCGACCAACAGCACCGCCTCGGTCATCGTCGTGGTGTCCATGTTGTCGAGCAGGATCTCCGTGCAGCCCACCGCGAGCAGGTCGCGCAGCTGGTCGAGGTCGGTGACCTCGACCTCGACCCGGAGGCCGGGGTTGGCCGCGCGCACCAGCTCGTACGCCGGCACCACGCCGCCGGCCGCGACCACGTGGTTGTCCTTGACCAGGGCCCGGTCGGACAGGCTGAACCGGTGGTTCACGCCACCGCCACAGCGCACGGCGTACTTCTGGAGGGCGCGGTACGTCGGCAACGTCTTGCGGGTGTCGAGGACCTGCGCGCCGGTACCCGCCAAGGCCTCGACCCAGCGAGAGGTCGCGGTCGCGACCCCCGAGAGGTGCGACGCGAAGTTCAGGGCCGTCCGCTCGGCGGTGAGCAGGTCCTGCACGCGCCCGCCCACGCGCATCACGACGTCGCCGGCCTCGACGCGGGTGCCGTCGGGGATCCGCTCGGTCACCTCGACGTCGGCGCCGATGGCATAGACGAAGACGAGCTCGGCGACGGCCAGCCCGGCGACGACCCCGGACTCGCGCGCTCCGATCTCCGCGACCCCGGCACCCATCGGCGGCATCGCGCCGCTGGTGACGTCCCGGGCGCCGTCGGGCAGGTCCTCGTCGAACGCCCGGACCACCATCCCGTACACGTCCTCCGGGTCGAGTCCGGCATGGGCCAGCTCGTCGACCAGCGCCCCCGGCAGGTCGGCGTACGTCGTCCGGACGATGCTCATGGTCGACCAGCAGCGCTGAGATCGGTGGGCACGGCGGGCCGGAACCCGTGGCGGAGCTCGCCGTTCTCCACCCACCACTCGTGATGGCCGGACTGGTCGAGGTCGTCGCGCTCGGGGAAGTCCTCGCGCCAGTGGGACCCGCGCGTCTCCTCACGAAGCAGCGCCGCCTCGGCGAGCAGGGTGCTGACGGTGACCAGGTTGGTGGTCTCCCAGGCGTCCTGGTCGACCGTCGGGCCAGCGAGCCGGGAGATCCCGGCCAACGTGTCCAGAGCCGCCATCAGCCCGCCGGCGGAGCGCAGTACGCCGGCCCGCGCCGTCATCTCCTCCTGGAGCGCCGGACGGCCCGCCCCGTCCACGAGGACGGGCTCGCGCGTGTCGGCGACGGGATCCGTCCACGGGCGCAGCTCACCGGGCAACACCTCGGCGATCCGGCGCGAGAACACCAGCCCTTCGAGCAGGGAGTTGGAGGCGAGCCGGTTGGCGCCGTGCACGCCGGAGCACGCGACCTCGCCGGTGGCGTAGAGCCCGGGCACGTTGCTGCGGCCCCAGACGTCGGTCGCGACGCCGCCCGAGGCGTAGTGGCACGCTGGCGCGACTGGGACGAGCTCGGTCACCGGGTCGATGCCGTGCTGCCGGCAGGACGCCAGGATGGTCGGGAAACGGCTCGTCCAGAAAGAACGACCCAAGTGCCGAGCGTCCAGCCACATGTGCGGGTGGCCGGTCGCCATCATCCGCCGGGTGATGGCCTTGGCGACGACATCACGCGGTGCGAGATCGGCCAGGGGGTGGACGCCCTGCATGAAGGGCCTGCCCTCCCAGTCGACCAGGAATGCCCCTTCACCCCGCACCGCCTCGGAGATCAAGGGCTGCTGGCCGCGCGAGTGAGGGCCCAGCCACATCACCGTCGGGTGGAACTGCACGAACTCCAGGTCTTGCAGCACCGCGCCGGCGCGGTAGGCGAGAGCCATCCCGTCCCCGGTGGCCACGGCCGGGTTGGTCGTCTGGGAGTACACGTGTCCCAGCCCGCCGCTCGCGAGCACCACGGCCCGGCAGCGCACGGCACCGACGCCGTCCCGTCGTCCCTCACCCATCACGTGCAGGGTGACCCCAGCCACGCCGCCGTCGCCGGCGAGCTGCAGGTCGACCGCGAGGGCGTGCTCCACCACCTCGATCTCGGGGGCGCGGGCGACGGCCGCGATCAGCGCCCGCTGGATCTCCGCCCCGGTCGCGTCACCTCCGGCGTGGGCGATCCGGTCCCGGTGATGCCCACCTTCTCGGGTCAGACTGAGCTCACCGTCGGGATGCAGGTCGAAGCTCGTGCCGAGCGCGATCAGCTCGCGGACAGCGTCCGGGCCCTCGGTGACCAGCACCCGGACCGCCTCGCGGTCACAGGCACCGGCACCTGCGACCAGGGTGTCGCGCTCGTGCTGCCCGGGCGTGTCGCCGGGACCGAGCGCGGCGGCGATCCCGCCCTGAGCCCACTGGGTCGACCCCGCGTCGAGCACGTCCTTGGTGACCACCAGGACCTTGTCGACCAGGCCACGCAGGCGGAGGGCCGCGGTCAGGCCGGCGATCCCCGAGCCGACCACGACCACGTCGGCGCGCACCGACCAGCCGGGCTGGGCCGCGGCGAGACGGCCGACCACGCGACGTACCGACACGGGAGGAGGCTACTGATCGCTGGGCGCGACCGGGGTGGCGGGAAGCGTCGCGCCGCCCAGGGTCAGCGGCATGTTGTCGATGAGCCGAGTGCTGCCGATGCGGGCCGCCATCAGGATCCGGGCCGGGATCGGCCCCAGCGGGTGCGGGTCGTCGATCTCGGCGAGATCCGGCGTGCGGATCGCCAGGTAGTCGACGTCGAGCTCAGGCACTTCCTTGAGCACACACATCGCGGCCCATCGCGCCGCCGGCAGGCCGTACGCCGCGCGGTCCTGCGCGGCGCGAAGTGCCCGGTTGAGCACCGCGGCCTGGCGCCGCGCCTCAGGCGCGAGGTACCGGTTGCGGCTCGAGAGGGCCAGTCCGTCGGCCTCGCGAACGGTCTCGGCGCCCACGACCTCTACTCCCGAGCAGAGGTCGCGGCTCATCCGCGTGACCAGCACGAGCTGTTGGTAGTCCTTCTGCCCGAAGACCGCGACGTCGGGCCGGACCAGGCCGAAGAGCTTCGCCACCACGGTGAGGACGCCGCGGAAGTGCCCCGGGCGTGACTCACCCTCGAGCACGGTGCCCAGCGGTCCGGGCTCGACGGTGACCAGGGGTTCCCCGTCGGGATACATCTCGTCGACAGACGGGGCGAACACGACGTCGACGCCCTCGCGACTTGCCATCGCCAGGTCGTCGTCGAACGTGCGGGGATAGCGGTCGAGGTCCTCGCCGGGTGCGAACTGGAGCGGGTTGACGAACACCGACGCCACAACCGATCCGTCCCCCGCCTCCTTGCGTGCGCGGCGGAACAGCGCGGCATGACCAGCGTGGAGTGCGCCCATGGTCGGCACGAGCACGACCGGAGACCGGGGCTGTCGGAAGGGGGACAGGAGATCTGCGAGCTCGGCGCGCGTCGACGCGACGGGCGGACCCGGCCGGTTCATCGGCGGATCACAGGGTCGGCGTACGCCGGGTTGCGTCGGCTGCCGCGGGTCGCACCGCTGCGTCGAGCACCCGCCGGATCGCGGAGGCCCGGATCGGCAGGACCCGCCCGTCGGTGACGACGCGGTCGAGGGTCGCCCTCGCCAGGGCGACGTAGGACGGCAGGGTGTCGGGTGCGGTTCGGGCGATCTCGGCCACGTGGGCCCGGACGGTGTTCACGTCGCCCCGGACGATCGGGCCGGTGAGCGCGACGTCGCCCTCGGCCAGTGCGTTGTCGAGCGCCGCCTCCAGCAGCGGCCGGAGGGTGGCGGCAGGGTCGGTTGCACCGGCGGCGCCCAACAGCTCCATCGCCTGGGAGACCAGGGTGACCAGGTGGTTCGCGCCGTGCGCCAGACCCGCGTGGTAGAGCCCGCGCAGCTCCTCGTTGACCCACATCACCGAACCGCCCAGCTCCGCGACGACGGCGCTCGCCCACGCCCGCTCCTCGGCTCCGACGGTGACGCCGAAGACGCAGTGGGTGAGGCGGTCGAGGTCACGAGCGGTCCCGGAGAAGGTCATCGCAGGGTGCAGCGCCACCGGGCGGGCGCCGAGCCGGGCGGCCGGTTCGAGCACGCGGAGCCCGTGGCTGCCGCTGGTGTGCACGACGTACTGACCGCGACGGATGGCGCCACTGGCAGACAGCTGGGTGACGACGTTGTCGAGCATGTCGTCGGGCACGGTCAGGAGCAGCACGTCGCAGGCGCGCGCCACGGCCGTGGGCTTGTCGATCGGCACTCCGGGCAGCAGTGCGGCTGCGCGCCGTTTCGACGCGTCGGACTCACCGGCGACGGAGACGATGACGTGGCCGCGGACGCGCAACGCGGCAGCGAGCACGGCGCCGACCCGACCGGCACCGATCACGCCCACCCGGAGTGGGGTCATCAGGCAACCTTTCCGTTCAGGTCCCTCCGACCATCCCCGACGGGGACCGGTGTGGGTACCACACGGTTGGAACAATCCGAATGTACGTGGCTCTTCCCGGGTGCCGTAACCGGACGGCGATGTGAGGTAGACGACTCTGCGGCGTCGCGCCACCGCACTCCGCCCACCACTCTGGTCACGGTTCTGGTCAGAAGGTGTAGCCGAACGCCTCGATGTCCATCGCGTACAGCTCGGCCACCCGCTCACGGGAGCGGTCGTCGTAGTAGTCGGTGTAGTGACCGTGCTTGCTCCGGTTGCGTCGAGGGAGCTCCTCCACCGGGTCCAGACCGAGCTTCTCCCGGATGACGTTGACGTCGTGGGCGAAGTTCTCCACCTTGCCTATGAAGTCGACCTCGCCCCGCCCGTTGGCACTCAGCCTCTGCATCTGGGGAACCCGGAGCCGTTCGACCTTCGCCGTCCCTTCCAGGACGAACGTCGGGAAGTCCTGCCGGTACTCCCCGAGCGGGCCCCAGATCTGGCGGAGGTTCTCGACCTTGTACGAGGCACGCTCGTGACCTCTCTCGGCACGGTTGTACACGTCGACCGTCATCGCCCACCAGGACACCATCCGCGCCCAGGGGTTGCGGACGAACCCAAAGGACCAGTAGTCCTCCAGCTGCGGCTCGAGATCCAGCAGCTCACCGTAGGTGAAGTGCCGACTCGCCCCCTTCACCTTGCGGGCGTCGTCGACCTCCCGGTCGAAGATCAGGTCGACCGTCGAACCGCCGGTCTTCGGCACGTGCACGAAGAGCACACGGTGGGCGTCCGACACTCTCATGCGGGCGACCCTAGCGCCCGGCATGGCAGATTCCATGACGCTCCGCGCACCCATCGCACGCATCTCGCCACGTCGGCGACTCTCGGAAGACGACCCGGTATGCCTTCGAGCCGCCGTCTTGCGATACACGCACCCTGAGCACGCCAATCGTCGCGCTATCTACCACGCAGGGCACCAGCGCCCGGCATGGCAGATTCCATGACGCTCCGCGCACCCATCGCACCGCGCGCATCTCGCTGCCTTGGCGACTGTCGGACGACGACCCGGTACGCCGTCGAGCCGCCGTCCCCGGGTCAGGCGGACGGACGACGGCGCCGGAGAAGCCGCCTTCTCACCCGCCGGGCGAGCTCGCGCACCAGCTCACCCCCGCTCGCCGATGAGATCGGCTCAGCGCCGACCGGCGCCGGCGCCGCCTGCCGAGGGCCGTGTCGACCTCCGGGCGGGCGCTCCGCGGGACGAAGTGAGGCTGCGACGACGCCGGCGACGGCGCGCCAGGCGGCGTCCACGGAGATCCGGTCCGGCAGCAGATCGGCTTGAACGGTGTCCGGCAGCTCCGGCAGCAGGAGGCACGCCGGGTCGCCCACGACCCGGACGCCGAGGCGCTCGATGACGGCGACGCGTCGTTCACTCCTCTCCGCCACGAAAGGTCGGGCCCAACCGGGCAGCGCCGGCACCGGGACGTCGCCGGTGCTGCGTCCGGCCGCCTGTAGCTCCGGAACGACGCCGGACTGCACCAGGCGCACGTAGTCGCGGTCGGACCAACCCCGCTCGGCGAACTCGCTGTTGACGCGCCGGAGCAGCTCGACGGCGTTCATGCTGAGCGAGGCATTGGTGGTCTGCTCCGGGGTGAGCAGCCCCTCGGGCAGGTCGAGCAGACGCTCGAAGGTGCGCGGCAGGAGCTCTCGGTCGGCGTCATCGGTCACGACGAACGTGAAGTGTTCCGCCGGCAGCACGTCGAGCCAACGCGACGCCATGTACTCGACGTCGTGCGAGGTCCAGAAGCTGCGGTGCACCTCGTTCGAGTCGTCACCTTCGAGCAGCTCGTGCAGCCACTCGTCGTACGAACGGCGCTCATGGCTCTTGACCCGTTCCTGCCAGTGCGACGGCATGAGGCGGTGGTAGGCCCGGGCCACGGCGATGATGTGGAGCCTCTCGGCGCCGAGGTCCTCGACGACCTTGTGAGCCTTGCCTGCCTCGCGGATCCGGCCGAAGTCCTCGGTGCTCAGGCACACCCGGACGTCGTCGCGGCTGCGGATGTCCGCGGCGAAGTCGTCCCATACGGACACGGGCGGGACAGGGCGACCGCGGGGTGACCACTGCATCAGGGCATGGCCCTCTCGGAAGAGACGACGCCACTGACCCGGGTAGTGGACGCCGTGCTCGGCGAGGACGTCGCGTCGGTCGTAGAGCGCCTGCTGGATCGCGGTCGACCCGGTCTTGTAGGGACCGATGTGCAGCAGGATCGCACCTTCGGGGAGCGCCGCCACCTCGGCGGTCACGCCGGGTTCGCCTTCTCGGCCCGCTTCTCGTTCCTCCGGTGGGCGCGCGCCACCAGCTGCTCGATCGCCGCGACCACGGGTGCGATGGCGATCGCGGTCGGAAGGTCCGGGTCCTGGAGGTCGCGCGAGCCGGGTTCGTGGGTGACCCGGGTCACCTCTGGGTCACCGATCACGTCGACCCCGGCGGTGGTCAGCAGCTTGATCCGGCGGTCACTGAGCTCGGCCGTGCGTGACAGTCGCTTGCCGCTGACCGGCGGGATCCGGGTGTCGTGGTCGCCGACCGGGACCGCGCGGAGCCCGCTGACCACGGCTCCCTGGAGCATCCTGCGACGCAGCCGGTCGGGCCAGCCACGCTCGTCGAACAGCTCGTTGAGGCGGCGGCACAGCTCGATCCGCTCCCAGGAGAGGGACGTGTTCGGACGCTGGGTCGGGTCGAGCATGCCGGGCGGCAGTCCCAGCAACCGCTCGAAGACCGCGGTGGTGGCGAGCGGGTCACGGTCGTCGGACACGACGACGTGGATGCGGTCGTCGGGCAGCACCGTACGCCACCGGTCCAGGAACTTCTCGAGGGAGTGTGCCGCCCAGAACGAGGCACGCTTCCCCCGCGCGGTCGCGGGATCCGCGGTGAGCGAGTCGTCGAGGAACTCGGGATAGGCGCGCGTCTCGTTGGACGACTTGACCCGCTCCTGCCAGGCCGAAGGCAGGAGGCGGTCGAGGCGGCGCTCGACGCGTACGACGTGAACCCGCTCCGAACCCAGGTCGCCGACGATCCGCTCGATCACCCGCGGCCCGGCGGTGCTGAGGCCTTCGTTGCTCAGGATCGTCCGGGGCGCCCCGACGCTTTCGATCTCGGCGAGCAGATCCAGCCATTCCTGCTCCGGGACCGCAGCGACCCCGCGCGGACCCCGACCCATCACGGCGGCGATCGGGCGCACGTGGCGGTACTCGGTCCCGGGATAGAGCAGGCCGTGCTCGAGCAGATCCGGTCTCCTGCTCTGCAGTGCCATCTGGAGCGACGAGGAGCCGGTCTTGAAGGGCCCGATGTGGACGAGGATCGAGGACGACGGCAGCAGCAGGTCTGCGCCGTCGGCTGTTCTGACCGGCACCGGACCAGACTAGCGATCCCTGGTCGCTAGACGGCCGTGCCACCGGTGCGGCGTCCGCGCCGTCGCAGGATCGCATCCAGCACGCCGGTCAGCCCGTCCACCGCCGAGTCGACCGAGATCGTGGTCGGCGGGCCGTGGCCGGAGATGCGCGCGTCGTCACGGATGCGCAGCCGACCCGGGTCGCCGACAACGCGGACACCGGCCTCGATCACCTCGTGCCTGCGCTGCTCGGACAGGTCGTGAATGCGCTCGGTCGCCCACTGCGGGACGAAGGGGATGGGGACGTCGTCGGCATCGGTCGGTGACCCCTGGAACCGCGCGACCAGTCCGGCGTACACCAGACGCTTGTGGAGCCGAGGGGTCCACTCCCCGCGCTGGACGCCGGCGTTGACGCCTCGGACCAGCTCTGCGCGGTTCCAGCTCAACGAGGGGTTGGCAGCGGCGGGAAGGGTCAACGTGTCGGCCGGCAGGCCCAGCATCCGTTCGGCGAGCCGCAGCAGCAGGGCGCCGTCGTCCTCGTCCGCGACGACCAGCGTCATCCGCTCGGGCGGCAGCGCCGAGGTCCACAGCTGCACCTGCCCGGCCACCGACTGATGGCCCCAGAAGATCTCGGCGGCGCGGCTCCGGGGGTCCAGCAGCACCGGGCGCAACCAGTCGTCGTACGACCGGATCTCGTGGACCGACTTGACCCGTTCCTGCCACGAGGACGCGAGGAGTCTGTCGAGTCGACGTACGACGAAGAGCACGTGGACCCGGTCCCGGCCGAGGTCGTCGACGAGGGTGCGCACCTGTTCGGGCGAGGCCGACGAGAGGTCCTCGCTGCTGATCATCACCCGGCCGGCGGCCGCGCGGCACTCCGCGACGAGCTCCTCCCACTCCGTCATCGGGACGACGGGGCTGCCGAGGCGGCTGCGACCGACCAGGGCCCAGCTGGGACGCATCTGCCGGTGGTGCGTACCGGGATAGGTGACGTTCGCCGCCGCCAGCTCTGGCCGGTGGGCATGCAGCGAGGTCTGCAGCGCCGTGGTGCCGGTCTTGTAGGGCCCGACGTGCACGAGGACGCCGTTCGGCGGCAGCGTCAGATCGTCGGCCGTCACCTGTCTCACCTCGCTGCTCGTCCGGCACGCCACCACGCACCGGGACTTCGGCCGCCCCCGGGGGCTTGTGACACAGTTTCCCCCATGTCCGACCTGAACCCGGCGCGACCCGGCAGCAGGCAGATGCTGCTCGTCGCGGGTTCTGGGCGGAGCGGCACCAGTCTCTTCACCGGGCTCGCCGGACGGCTCGGCGTTCACATCCCGAAGCCCGAGGTCAGCGCAAACCGTTCCAATCCAAGGGGATTCAGCGAGCCGAGGTGGCTTGTCGACTATCACAACGACCTCCTCGCGTCCGTCGACGTCGTGATCGAGGACGGCCGACCGGAGGCCTGGGATCTGACCGACAAGCTGGCCGAGGACGACCATGCGCTCCGGCCGTTGGTGCAGTGGTACGAGGGACAGTTCAGCGAGAACGAGCGGATCGTGGTCAAGGATCCCCGGCTCGCGTGGTTCCTCGAGCTGCACGGCGCCGCAGCCGCACGAGTCGGCGCCGACGTCCGCGTGGCCACGATGCTGCGCCACCCCGCGGAGGTCATGCGTTCTCGCGAGATCGCCTACGGCACCCGCACCAACAACACCACGAGGGTGATCGGCTGGCTCACCATGATGCTCGGCACCGAGTCCCGCACGCGCGACCTGCCGCGCGCCACGGTCCGGTACGACGACCTGCTGGCCGACTGGCGCAAGGCGATGACCCAGGCCGACACGACGATCGAGATGGGCCTGTTCGAGCGCGCCACCGACGAGCAGGTGACCGAGGCCGACGACCTCGTCGACCCGACGCTGCACCGCTCCAGCGCCGGGTGGGACGAGCTCGAGCTGCCGCCGCGTGTGCTCGACCTCGCGACGCGCACCTACGACGCCTACGGACAGCTCGTCGGCACCGCACCCGCCGAGCAGCACGACGTCCGAGTCACGCTCGACGCGCTCAAGGCGGAGCTCACCGCCTACTACGACGAGTGCTTCGACGTGTCCCGCACCCGCACGGGGGCCTTCGCCCGTCGCGAGAAGCGCAGGGCCATGCGCCGCGTCCGCCAGGAGATGCAGCAGGCCGAGGCCGAGCACGGCCACAGCACCGCCGTCGGCGAGGTCGCACGACGCGTGCTCGGTCTGCTGCGGAGAACCCCGTCGTGACCGAGGGGGACATCCCGCCGCGCGGGCCCCGCGTCGCCGTACTGCTGGCCGGAGGGGTCGGCACCCGCGTCGGCCTCGACATCCCCAAGCAGCTGATCAAGATCGCCGGCAAGACGATCCTCGAGCACACCCTGGTCGCGTTCGAGACCCATCCGATGGTCGACGAGATCGTGGTGATGATGGCGCCGGGTCATCTCGACGCGGTGCGGGCCATGGTGCGCAACGGCGGGTACGAGAAGATCACCCAGATCCACGAGGGCGCCGACACCCGCAACGGCACGACCCTGCGGGCCCTGCAGCATCTACCCGATGACTGCCCCGTCCTGTTCCATGACGCGGTGCGGCCGATGGTGAGCGAGCGCATCGTCACCGAGTGCTTCGAGGCGCTCGAGCGGTACGACGCGGTCGACGTCGCCATCTCGTCGGCGGACACGATCATCGAGGTCGACCCGCACACCAACACGATCCGCGCGATCCCGCAGCGGTCGAACCTCCGACGGGGCCAGACCCCCCAGGCGTTCCGCGCCTCCGTCCTCCGCGCGGCGTACCGGCTCGCGGAGGAGGACCCCGGCTTCACGGCCACCGACGACTGCGGCGTCGTGCTCCGATACCTCCCCGACGTTCCGATCTGGGTCGTCACCGGCGAGGAGCGCAACATGAAGGTCACCGACCCCATCGACGTGTTCCTGGCCGACAAGCTGTTCCAGCTCACCAGCAGCTTCGTGCCCGAGGGGCACGACCCAGAGGAGTACCGCGCCGCCCTGAACGGCAAGGTCGTGGTCGTGCTCGGCGGCAGCTACGGGATCGGCGCCGACATCGCCACGTTGGCCCGCGAGTACGGCGCCACGGTCGAGACGTTCAGTCGCTCGAGCACGAACACGCACGTCGAACGGCGTTCCGACCTGGTCACCGTCGCCGAGCAGGTGAGCGAGAAGCACGGACGGATCGACTACGTGGTCGCGACGGCGGGGATCCTGCCCCGCGGTTCGCTGCTGGAGACCAGCGAGGAGACGATCTACGCCGCGACGGAGGTCAACTACCTCGCGCCGGTGTTCATCGCCCAGGTGTTCTTCCCGCATCTGCATCGCACCGGCGGCTCCCTGCTGCTGTTCACGTCGAGCAGCTACACGCGCGGCCGCAGCGGATACAGCCTCTACTCCTCGGCGAAGGCGGCCGTGGTGAACCTCACCCAGGCGCTCGCCGACGAGTGGGCCGAGAGCGGGGTCACGGTCAACTGCGTCAACCCCGAGCGCACCGGGACCCCGATGCGGACCAAGGCCTTCGGTGACGAGCCGCCGGAGTCGCTGCTGGACTCGCGGTCGGTCGCCCGGGCCTCGATCGACGTGCTGCTCTCCGACGGGACGGGTCACGTCCTCGACCTGCGCAAGCTCGATCCACTGGCCGACCCGGTCGAGGACGAGCTCGGCTGAGCCCGGCCCCGGCCGAGTCGGCCGACGGGGTCGCTTGCCCGTAGCATGAGATGCGTCCGGAGGACCACGCCACCCGGGCTCCCGCCGTACGCACCGACCCAAGGGACCGATGCCGAACCGCCTCATGCCTGCAAGGTTGTCCGACGCGCACGTCGACCGGCTGAAGCGCCTCGCGCGGTCGGCCCCGGACCGCGCCCGCCGCGCCACCGACGGGGTCCGGATCCGTGCCCGGCGTGCGCTCCACCGTCGCGGCTACGTCCCGGGACTGCTGTCGATCGTCGTCCCCTGCTACCAGGTCGAGGACTTCCTGGACGAATGTCTGATCTCGCTGCGTTTCCAGCTGTACCGCGAGATCGAGATCATCGTGGTCGACGACGGGAGCCCCGACCGGAGCGGTGAGATCGCGCGTCGGCACGCCCGCCGAGACCTCCGCGTGCGCGTCGTCACTCGCGAGAACGGCGGCCTGAGCGCGGCCCGGAACACCGGGATCGAACACGCCCGCGGCGAGTACCTCACCTTCGTCGACTCCGACGACGTGGTGACCCTCGAGGCCTACACCAGTGCGATCGACGCGCTGCGCGCGTCGGGCTCCGACTTCGTCGTGTCCTGCTACGACCGGCTCGAGAACACCAAGCGCATCCCGGCGGGCACCTGGATCCGCGCTGCCCACGCACGCAAGCGGCTGGGGGTCGACCTCGACACCTTCCCGGACGCGATGGTGAACGCCGTGGCGTGGAGCAAGACCTATCGGCGCGCCTTCTGGGACCGAGCCGGCCTGCGGTTCCCCGAGGGCAAGATCTACGAGGACCAGCCGGTCAGCGCCGCGGCGTTCGCGCAGGCGCGGACGTTCGACGTCGTCCCCGACATCTCGGTGTCATGGCGCATCCGCAACGACCGCTCGTCGATCTCGCAGAGCGCCTGGTCCACCCGCAACCTCGCGGCCCACAACGACTCGGTGGCCGCGTCGTTCGAGGCGCTGCGCGCCGCCGGCAAGGAGCGCGCCGTCCAGATCCGGGCGCTGCAGCTGATCTCTTTCAACATGCCGTTCTTCACGCGCCACCTGGTCAAGGGCGGGCCGGAGTTCTGGGGGCTCCTCCGGGGGTCGCTGCTCGACCTCGTCGAGCGGGTCTCGCGTGAGGAATTCGTGCACAGCGTCGGCGCCCAGGACAAGGTGCTCGTGGAGCTGATCGCGGGCGGCCGACGCGACGACGCCGTCGAGTACATCGAGAACTGGGGCAGCGACGCCAGGCGCTTCCCGACCCGGGTGACGCCCGAAGGCGTTCGGATCGAGCTGCCGCTGACCGAGGGCCTCCCCGACGACGTGACCATCCTGTCCGACGGGCAGCTCGAGCTCGTGAGCCGGTTGATGCACTCTGCCTGGGAGGGCGATCGGCTGACCGTCTCCGGCTGGAGCTACATCCGCAACGTCGACCTCGAGGCCAACCCTCCGGAGCTCGCCGTCGAGCTGGTCTCCGCCGACGGTGCGACCCGCATCCCGCTCGAGAGCGAGCTGTTCGACGAGCCGCGACTGGACCTCTCGGGAGTCCACTGGCACTGCAACTACCGACCCGGCGGTTGGCGTGCCCGGATCACCGCCGACCGGATCCCGGCCGAGAGCGAGCAGGACTGGTCGTTCGAGATCACGATGACCGCCGCCGGCGTACGCCGCACCTCCCGGCTCCGTGAGGTGTCCTCGGCAGGCTCCGCGGCCGTCCCCCAGACACGCATCCACCCGGGCGGAGTCGCGCTGTCCGTGCGCCGAGGGGACGAACGGCAGATCGCCGTCCGCGTCGTGCACGCCAGGGCGTACGCCGTGTCGCAGGAGCCGACCCCGGACGGCAAGGTCGCTGTGGTGTTCCGCGCCGAGGCGCCCGACCGCGTCGTGGTCAACCACATCGACTCACCCCGCCGGGAGCTGCTGACCGCCCACCCGGAGCCCGCCGGCGAGGACGGCATGTGGCGGGTCACCCTCGACGTGGACTCGCTGCCGAGGCCGAGGTCCAACACGACGTCGTACGGCATGATCACCCGGCCGCTCCGCCTCCGCGTGCGGCATCGGGACGGGGAGTGGACCCCGATCCTGGCCCCCGCGTCCACCCCGACGTCACCGGCCGTGGTCGACGATGCGAGGGCTCCCCGTCAGCTGACCCGTAGCAAGGGTGGCGAGCTGGAGCTCCTCGACCGGGTGCCGGTGGCGACGGCGTACACCGTCGTGGACGAGACGCTCACCGTGCGCGTGTACTCGAGCCTCGACCTCGCGGCGTACTCGCCGATGCTCTCCAGCGTCGATCTCGACGTCCCCGGCACGATGGCGCGGGAGGGGCGTGCCGGCTACACCCTGACCTTCCCGCTCGCGGGCTCCAGGTGGGGCTACGACGACCTGACGCTGCCGCGGAACAAGTACTCCGTGATCCTGCGTGCGGCAGGAGACGACCGGGAGCAGGACCTCCCGATCACCCCCGCATCCGCCCTGCTCGACCTGCTCCCCGCCGACGAGCCGCAGGAGCGCTTCCGCACGCTCGTGGAGATCGTCCCCGCCAAGATCCCGGTGCTGACGCTCAACGTCCAGGAGCCGCTGGCCGACGACGTCCGTGGACAGCGCAACCAGTACCGCCTTCGGCACGCGGCCCGGGTGCGCGAGGCCACCCAGGACAGCGTGTTCTTCCGGGCGCTCTACAGCGAGGTCGCCAACTGCAACATGCTGGGCGTCCATCACGAGCTCGGACGGAGAGGTACGTCGCTGACGCGGTACTGGTCGGTGCGCGACTTCTCGGTGCCGGTGCCGGACGGCGGCGTACGGATCGTCGAGGGGACGCCGGAGTGGCACGAGGCACTCGCGACGTCGCGCTACGTGATGGTCAACGTCCACCAGCCGGAGTGGTACCACAAACCGCGCGGTCAGGTGCTGATCGAGACCATGCACGGCTATCCCTACAAGGTGATGGGCCACGAGTGGTGGGAGAAGGGCGGCTTCCCGGCCGGCCAGATCAACAGCTTCGACCACCGTGCCCGGGCCTGGGACTACTTCGTGTCGCCTGCGACGTATGCCACGCCGCTGCTCCGGGCGGCGTTCCTCGACCCGGCCGGCGCGACGCCCGAGGTGCTCGAGATCGGGTACCCGCGCAACGACGTGCTGCAGTCGGACGACGCCCCGGCGATCCGCGAGCGGGTGCGCAAGGTGCTCGGGATCGCCGACGGTCAGCGGGTGGTGATGTATGCCCCCACCTTCCGCGACTACATGTCGGCCGACGACATGGCGGCCGAGCGGATCGACTTCTTCGACGTCGACCGGGCTGCCGCCGACGTCGGCCCGGGCTACACGTTCCTGGTGCGTGGGCATGCGTTCAACGCGCGCGCCGGTGGCCGGCACGAGGGTGGCGCACACATCCTCGACGTCACAGGCCACCCGGACGTCAACGACCTGATCCTGGCCTCCGACTGCGCCGTGCTCGACTACTCGTCGCTGCGCTTCGACTACGCGCTGGTTGACAAGCCGATGATCTTCCTCGTGCCGGACCTCGCGAAGTACGACGCGGTCCGGGGCGGGGTCATCCCCTACGCACCGACCGCCCCCGGGCCGCACGTGACGACCACCCGCGAGGTGGTGTCGCTGGTCCGCGACCTGGACGGCCTGGCACGGCGTACCGCCCCCCAGCGCGCAGCCTTCCGTCGCGACTACGCCGACCTCGACGACGGACATGCCTCCGCGCGCCTGGTCGACGCGGTGTTCGCACCACGCGGCGACGCCTAGCGCCGAAGTGGGACTTCTCCACCGCCGAAGTGGGACTTCTCCGCCGCCGAAGTGGGGGTTCTCCACCGCCGAAGGGCCAACTGTCCCCCCGCGTGTGCCCGAACAACCGCGGAGCTACGACCTGGGCCTTGGAGAACTCCCACCTGGGCCCGGGAGAACTCCCACCTGGACCCGGGAGAACTCCCACTTCGGCGTCAGGGGAGGAGCCTGAGGATGGCATCGAGCATGCGGGCGGCGGCGCGGCCGTCCTGGTGGGGGTTGAAGCGCTGGTCGAACGCCCGGACCCGCTCACTCCAGGTGGCCGACAGCGCGGCCACGTCGCGCACCTGGGCCACGACCTCGTCCGTGGTGGCGACGAGCGGACCAGGGGCGGTCTCGGCGAAGGGGAACAGGAAGCCCCGCACCCCTGCGGTGTAGTCGGCGAGGTCCGGCACGAGGAACACCATCGGCCGGCCGGTCAGCGCGTAGTCGAACCGCAGCGACGAGTAGTCCAGGACCGCCACGTCCGACGCAAGGATCAGCTCGTTGATCTCCGGGTGCTCGGTCACGTCGACCACGCCGGGCCGGGACGACCCGCGGGCGTGGAAGCGGTGGCCGCGCAGGAGGACGACGTGCGAGTCGCCGAGCGCCGACGCCGCAGCGTCCACGTCGAGATGCTCCGACATCGCGGCCCCCCTCGGCCGGGTCGCGAGGTGGTCGCGCCAGGTCGGCGCGTACAGCACCGCCGTCTGGTCCGGTCGTACGCCGAGGGCGCGCCTGGTCGCGGCCCGCACGTGATCGGCGCCAGGACCCCTTAGGGCGTCGTTGCGGGGGTAGCCGTGCTCCGCCGCGGGGCCGGCGTACCCGTACTGCTCGCGGTACACCTCGGTCATCGCCGGCGTCGGTGTCGAGATCAGGTCCCAGGTCTCGACGCTGCGCCGTCGCATGATCGCCACCCACCGCGGGGGCAGCTCCTGGGACTCCCACTGCGACCGCCCCATCGCCTTCGACGGATAGCCGTGGAAGCACTGGACGACGAGCTGGTCGGGCCGCCTGTGGTACCACTCGTCCGGCTCGGTGTTCGTGACGAGCACCCGCGCCGTGGCCAGCACGTCGTACCACTGCCGCGAGCCGATCACGACCGGGCGCGACCCCGGCGGCGCCCAGTGCCCGTGGTCGAGGATCCCCCAGGCGGGCTCCGGACCCGGGCGCCGACGTCTCAGCTCCTCGAAGACCGCCAGTGGTGTGTCGGTGGCGGAGCGGCCGGCGAAGCTCTCGAAGTACCACAGGTCCGGGTCCGTCGGTCGCTCGACGACCGCGTACGCCGCGCGCAGCCGCTCCTGGCCGTACGCACCCAGCTCGTCGTCCGCGCGGGGCGGGCCCAGATGCAGCTCTCCGCACGGATCACCCCCCGGAAGCACCCGCAGCCGGTGCCGGGTGCCGACCACCTCGACCGGCAACCGGTCGCGCCACCCGGGTGCTGCTCCGAGCCCACCCGGCCGATGCAGGTGGTAGACAGCGGTCGGCAGCCACACCTGACGGCCGTACAGGTCACGCCGGGTGTCGAAGACGACGGTCCCGTCGCGCTGCGGCTCGCCT
>JAICSC010000264.1 GCA_025937085.1 Nocardioides sp. | reverse complement strand
GGTGACCGAGTCCCTCGGCCGGACGGCCAGGGTCATGGTCCGGGTCACGGCCGGCGTCGAGGCGCACACGCACGAGTACATCGCGACCGCGCACGAGGACCAGAAGTTCGGCTTCTCGATCACCGCCGGCGACGCCTTGGAGGCGGTACGCCGGGCGGTCGCCGCCCCGGGCCTGGAGCTGCTGGGCCTGCACTCCCACATCGGCAGCCAGATCTTCGACACGTCCGGCTTCGAGGTGGCGGCCCGTCGCGTGTTGGCGCTCCACGCGCAGGTCGGCGAGGAGCTCGGCGTGGTGATGCCGGAGCTCGATCTGGGAGGCGGCTTCGGGATCGCCTACACGACCCAGGACGACCCGTCCGACCCTGCCCAGCTGGCGAACGAGATGTCGAAGATCGTCGAGCACGAGTGCCGCGCCCTGGGCATCGAGGAGCCACGGCTCTCGATCGAGCCGGGCCGCGCGATCGTCGGCCCGGCGATGTGCACGGTCTACACCGTGGGGACGGTCAAGCGGGTCGAGCTCGACGGTCCGCCAGGAGCACGGCCCGTCCGGACGTACGTCAGCGTCGACGGTGGCATGAGCGACAACATCCGCACCGCCCTCTACGACGCTGACTACTCCTGCACGATCGCCTCACGCCACTCGGAAGCACCGGCCGCGCTGGCGCGGGTCGTCGGCAAGCACTGCGAGGCCGGCGACATCGTGGTCATGGACGAGTTCCTGCCGGCCGACGTACGGCCCGGCGACCTCCTTGCCGTGCCGTCGACCGGTGCCTACTGCCGGTCGATGGCCTCGAACTACAACCACGCACTCCGTCCGCCGGTGGTCGCCGTGCGGGACGGCGTGGCCACGACGATCGTCCGACGCGAGACTGTGGACGACCTGCTGGCCACCGACCTGGGAGCAACCGACCGATGAAGCCGCTCAACGTCGCCGTGCTGGGGTGCGGCGTGGTCGGGTCGCAGGTGGTCCGTCTGCTCACCGAGCAGGCCGGCGACCTCGAGGCCCGGGTCGGGGCTCCCGTCCGCCTGGTCGGGGTCGGCGTACGCCGGATCGACGCGCCGCGGGACGTCGAGGTGCCTGCGGGCCTGCTCACGACCGACCCGGCGGCCCTGGTCGCCCGTGGCGACCTCGACGTGGTCGTGGAGGTCATCGGCGGCATCGAGCCCGCGCGCAGCCTGATCCTGTCCGCGCTCGAGAACGGCGCCAGCGTGGTCACCGCCAACAAGGCGCTCCTGGCCGACGACGGACCGACGCTCTTCGAGGCCGCCGAGAAGGCCGGGCGTGACCTGTTCTACGAGGCCGCCGTCGCGGGGGCGATCCCGATCCTGCGGCCCCTGCGCGAGTCGCTGGCCGGCGACCGCGTCACCCGGGTCATCGGGATCGTCAACGGCACCACCAACTTCATCCTCGACAAGATGGACACCACGGGCGCGGGGTTCGAGGAGGCCCTCGAGGAGGCGCAGGCCCTCGGGTACGCCGAGGCCGACCCGACCGCGGACGTCGAGGGCTTCGATGCCGCCGCCAAGGCGGCGATCCTGGCCAGCCTCGCCTTCCACTCGCGGGTGACCGCGGCCGAGGTGCACCGCGAGGGCATCACCGACATCACCGCGGCCGACATCGCCTCGGCTTCGCAGATGGGCAGCGTGGTCAAGCTCCTCGCGATCGCCGAGCTGGTCCCCCCGACAGGCTCGGGACAACAGGCGACGGACTCGGCCGACGGAGGAGACGGCACCGAGGGTGTCAGCGTGCGGGTGCATCCGGCGATGATCCCGAGGTCGCACCCGCTGGCCAGCGTGCGTGAGGCGTTCAACGCCGTGTTCGTCGAGTCGGACGCCGCAGGTCAGCTGATGTTCTACGGCCCGGGGGCCGGCGGGTCACCCACGGCCAGCGCCGTGCTCGGCGACCTGGTGACCGTGGGGCGCAACCGGCTGGGGGAGACCCGCGGCGCGGGCGAGTCGGCGTACGCCGACCGGGTGGTGCTGCCGATGGGGGAGACCCGCACGCGCTACCACATCGCCGTCGACGTCGACGACCGCGCGGGCGTGCTCGCCGAGATCGCCGGCTCGTTCGCCGAGGAGGACGTGTCGATCCAGACCCTGCGCCAGGAGGGGCGGGGTGCCGACGCCCAGCTGGTGATCGTCACCCACGACGCGACCGACTCCCAGCTGTCGCGCACGGTCGAGCGGCTGCGCGGGCTGTCCTGCGTACGCGAGGTGTCGTCGGTGATGCGGGTCGAAGGGATGGCGGACTGATGGCGACCCCGTGGCGCGGCGTGATCGAGGAGTACCGCGACTACCTCGACCTCGTCCCCGACGACCTCGAGCCGGTGACCCTGGGTGAGGGCGGCACGCCGCTGGTCCGCTCCGACTGGTTGTCGGCGCATGCGGACGCCGCCGTGTGGCTCAAGGTCGAGGGCGACAATCCCACCGGGTCGTTCAAGGACCGGGGCATGACGGTCGCGATCTCGGTCGCACGGCACGAAGGGGCGCAGGCCGTGGTCTGTGCGTCGACCGGCAACACGTCGGCCTCGATGTCGGCGTACGCCGCGCGGGCGGGGCTCACCCCGATCGTGCTGATGCCGGAGGGCAAGATCGCGGCCGGGAAGATGGCGCAGGCGATCGTCCACGGCGCGAAGATCGTGATGGTCCGGGGCAACTTCGACCACTGCCTCGAGCTCGCCCGCACCCTGTCCTGGGGGTACCCGGTGTCCCTGGTGAACTCGGTCAACCCGGTCCGGCTGCAGGGCCAGAAGACCGCGGCGTTCGAGATCGTCGACGTCCTGGGCGACGCGCCCGACGTCCACCTCCTGCCTGTCGGCAATGCCGGCAACATCACGGCGTACTGGCTGGGCTACGAGCAGTACGCCGCGTTGGGGCGCACCACCCGCAAGCCCCGGATGTGCGGCTTCCAGGCCGAAGGGGCGGCGCCGCTGGTGACCGGTGAGCCGTTCCCCGATCCCGAGACCAAGGCGACCGCGATCCGGGTCGGCAACCCGGCGTCGTGGAAGCAGGCCGAGGCGGCCGCCCTCGAGTCGGGTGGTCGGTTCCGGTCGCTCAGCGACGCCCGGATCCTGGCGGCCCAGGCGGAGCTCGCGAAGCGCGACGGGGTCTTCGTCGAGCCCGCGTCCGCTGCCGGGGTCGCGGGGCTGCTCGCGGATCTCGAGGCTGGGGACTCGTACGCCGGACTGACCGTCGTGATCACCGTCACCGGTCACGGGCTCAAGGACACCGCCACGGCGCTCGAGTCGGTCGGCGACCTGGTGGATGCGGTGATCGACCCGGACGTCGACGAGGCCGCTGCGGCGGCTGGACTCCGGTGACGTTCCGTCCCGGGCCCGTCGTCGCCACGGTGCCGGCGACCAGCGCGAACCTCGGTCCTGGCTTCGACTCGCTGGGTCTGGCCCTCGAGCTGCGCGACGAGCTGGAGGCGACGGTCACTGCCTCCGGCCTCGGTGTGGACGTGGTCGGCGAGAGTGCCGGCGACGTGGCTCGGGACGAGACCCACCTGGTCGTGCGAGCCATGCGTGCCTGCTTCGACGTGCTCGGAGCGCAGCCGGACGGACTGCTCCTGTCGTGCCGCAACCGCATCCCGCACGCGCGCGGACTCGGCTCGTCCGCCGCCGCGATCGTGGGTGGCATCGTCCTCGCGCGGGCGCTCGTCGACGGGGGGCCGCAGCGGATGGACGACGAATCGGCGTTCCGGCTGGCGGCCGAGCTCGAGGGACATCCGGACAATGTGGCGGCGGCTGTGTACGGCGGTCTCACCATCGCCGGTCTGTCCGGGAACACCTTCTATGCGACGCGGGTCCCGGTGGCGCCGGCGATCACGGCCGAGGTCTTCGTGCCGCCGACGGCCCTGTCGACCGAGCTCGCCCGCGGACTGCTGCCGGAGCTCGTCACGCACCGTCACGCCGTCGCGAACGCCGGTCGAGCCGCGCTGCTGGTGGCGGGGCTGGCCGGGCAACCCGAGCTCCTGCTAACCGCGACCGCGGACCTGCTGCACCAGTCGTACCGCCGCCCGGCGATGCCCGACTCGCTCGACCTGGTCGACCGGCTCCGTGCCGACGGGCACGCCGCTGTCGTCTCCGGCGCCGGCCCGAGCGTCCTGGTGCTGAGCGCCGACGACGGCGACCTCACGCCGTACACACCCAAGGGCTGGGACCTTCTTCCACTGGCGGTGGCACCCGAGGGTGCGCACGTGGGTTGAGGCGCGCCCGGGTGCCACCCGGGCGCCGGCCGTTGACGGCCCGAGTGCCCGTGGGCCCACATCCCGGCAATGCCACGGACGGCCGAGACGGGTGCTATCGTGACGAACGCGCCAGGGCGGCGACGCAGGACCTCCGAGGACCTGCCCCACACCCCGCGCACCCCTCCTCCACACGGCGCAGTCGGTGCCGACGAACGCACTCGTGCCCGCCCGTCGTCGAGGAGCACCGAACCCAGACGCCTCCGGCAGTCAAGCCGGACGGCACTGAATACGTGGGAAGGACCTCACGTGAGCGACACCATCGAAGCCACCCAGGTCGATCCGTCCGGTTCGGGCGCCTCCGGCAGCTCTGCCGACGCTGCCCCCGCGCCGAAGCGGAAGTCGGGTGGACTCAACGCCATGCTCCTCGCGGACCTGAAGTCGATGGCCGGTGGCCTCGGCATCCGCGGCGCCGGTTCGATGAAGAAGGCCCAGCTCGTGGACGCCATCAAGGCGGCACAGGCCGGCGCCAACGGCTCCTCCGAGCAGCGCGTCGAGCGCGGCCAGGACGATCGCCCCCGCAAGCAGGAGGCCGAGCGCGAGCGGGCCCAGGATCGACGCCCGGACGCGCGGCGCGAGGAGCAGGCGGCCGACGGGTCACAGAGCGGGCAGGACAACCGCGACCCGCGCGAGAGTCCGAACCGCGACGCCCACGAGAACCAGAGCCGTGAGGTCCAGACCAAGGACCGCCCGGGCGGTAGCCAGAACAAGGACCGCCAGCAGGGCCAGCAGCAGGACCGCCAGCAGGACCGCCAACAGGACCGCCAACCGGGAAGCCAGCAGGACGACGGCCAGGGCGGCAGTCGCCGCAGCCGGCGTCGTCGCGGCCGCGAGCGCGGCACTCGCCAGCAGTCCGGCGGCCAGCGGAACGAGCCGGACACCACGATCCTCGACGACGACGTGCTGACCCCCGCCGCCGGCATCCTCGACGTGCTCGACAACTACGCCTTCGTGCGCACCAGCGGCTACCTCCCGGGCACCGACGACGTCTACGTCTCGCTGTCGATGGTCCGCAAGTACGGACTGCGCCGCGGCGACGCGGTCGTCGGCCAGGTGCGCCAGCCCCGT
>JAICSC010000244.1 GCA_025937085.1 Nocardioides sp. | reverse complement strand
TGCTTGACCGGATGGGGCTCGCCGAGGCCACCCCACTCGCCTAACGAGCAAGCTCGCTGCGGCGTTCGCTGCCGCCGTTCCGCCCCACCTTCGTCGGCTCGGGCCCTCGTCGCCTGGCGAGCAAGCTCGCTGCGGCGTTCGCTGCCGCCGTTCCGCCCCACCTTCGTCGGCTCGGAACGTCCTCGCTCAGCCCTGAGAAGTCCCTGAGAGTTCCGCGCCGACGCAACTCCCGCACCCCGTCATCCGTCTGGACGGGTGAAGGGTCCGAACGGCCCCGGGCAGGCAGAGAGCGGGAATCCCCCCGACACCCGGTGCGTTGCACCGATGTGGGTACTACGGGGGGGTAGCGCCGCGTAGCACAGGAGGCGACATGGCAGCACGAACGGTCACCGCGACCCGTGAGATCGAGGGCCGCGACAGCGTCGGCCTGTACCTCGACGAGATCGCGCGCACGCCCCTGCTCGACGCGGCCACCGAGGTCGAGCTGTCCAAGACCATCGAGGCCGGTCTGTACGCCGAGAACCTGCTCGCCGAGGGCAGGGTCGGCCGCAGGAAGGGCGGCGCCCCGATGTCTGCCACCGAGGAGGAGCTGAAATGGCTCGCCGAGGAGGGCCAGAAGGCGGTCCAGCAGTTCATCAACGCCAACCTCCGGCTCGTCGTGTCGATCGCGCGCAAGTACGGTCGCGCGCAGATGCCGATGCTCGACCTGATCCAGGAAGGCAACACCGGCCTGATCCGCGCGGTCGAGAAGTTCGACTACGCCAAGGGCTACAAGTTCTCCACCTACGCCACGTGGTGGGTCCGGCAGGCCATCACGCGCGGTATCGCCCAGCAGGCCCGCGTCGTCCGGCTCCCCGTGCACGTCGTGGAGGAGCTGAACCAGGTGGGCGGCGCCCGCCGTACCCTCGAGCGCCAGCTCGGACGCGAGCCCGAGCCCGAAGAGATCGCCACCGAGCTCGGCATGGACCTCGACCGGGTGCTCGACCTGATCGCCTGGGGTCGCGACCATGTCAGCCTGGACACGCCGGTGGACGAGGACGGCGACACCTCTCTCGGTGACCTGATGGCGCAGGAGACGACCCCCGGTCCGGACGACACCGTGCTCGACGTGGAGTCGCGCGAGCGTCTCGACGCACTCGTCGGCAAGCTCGACGACCGGGCCGCCGACATCATCCGTGCCCGCTACGGCCTGCTGGACGGTCGCCAGCACAAGCTGGCCGACATCGGCGCCCGGCACGGCATCTCCGCCGAGCGTGTGCGCCAGCTCGAGCGCGAGGCGTTGCAGAAGCTGCGTCGCCTCGGCGATCCCGACCTGGCCGCGTAACTGCACGTAGCGCCCGGCGAGCGAGCTCGCTGCGGCGTTCGCTCCGAGGACTCCCTCGGACTTCGTCCGAGCGAACCTTCTCGCTCAGACCAGTTCCTCGAAGACCTCCGCCACGCGCCGGCGGAGGTCTTCGAGCGTCCCGGAGTTGTCGACGACGTGCGTCGCGGCGGCCAGCCGGTCCGCTCGTGCGGCCTGCGCACGGACACGTGAGAGCGCCTCGTCCTCGCTCCAGCCACGGTCGCGGACGGCACGCTCGACCTGGAGGTCCTCCGGCACGTCGACCACGACGACGGCGTCGAAGGCACCGGCCTGTCCGGTCTCGACCAGCAACGGGATGTCGTGCACCACGAGGACGTCCGCCGGTGCGGCGGCCTCGATCTCCGCGGCACGAGCACGCACCAACGGATGGATGATCGCCTCCAGCGCCGCTCGGCGGGATGGATCGACGAAAACGATGGCCCCCAGCTTCGCCCGGTCGAGGCTGCCGTCGTCGGCGAGCACCTGTGGACCGAACGACGCCACCACGGCCTCCAGCCCCGGCGTACCTCGTGCGACGACCTCACGAGCGAGAACGTCGGCGTCGATGACGACCGCCCCCAGGTCTCGAAGCATCGCGGACACCGTGCTCTTGCCCGATGCGACGCCACCGGTGAGTCCGACACGCACGAACCGAACCCTACGCACCTCTTTCCCCTCGGGCCCCTCAGGTGATTATGTGTCCCTCTATCCCTCATCTCCGGCGCTATCTGCGAAGGGACTTTCGTGAAACCCACAAGGAACACATCACTGGTGGTGTCTGCCCTCGGCAGCACCGTTCTCGCGGTCAGTGTGCTCGGCCTACCCAGCCAGGCGGCGACCAGCGACCATCCGATCCGCGTCCACGCATCCGGGCCTCGAGGCGGTGACGCCACGACCCGCACTGCCGGGTACTACGACGCGCGTCAGCTCCACGGCAGCCCGCTCGTCCGGGCCAACCGGACCGAGGTGAACAGCCGGACGAAGGCCGACAACGCCTACTTCCGCAACCTCGGAGGTCAGGCCGTCGTGGACATGGACCCCCTGACCCACACGCCACGCGACCTCGGGCGCCTCGACGGCTACCTGAGCGGTCCCTCGTCCGCGTCTGCGCGGACCGTCGCCATGAGCTACGTGCGTGCGCACCTCGGCGAGCTCGGTCTCACGAAGGCCGACCTCTCGACGTTCCGGTTCCGCCAGGACTACGTCGACGCGATCGGCGTGCACAACCTCTCGTGGACCCAGTCGGTCGCCGGCGCCACGGTGTTCGGCAACGGCCTCAAGATGAAGGTCACGCGCTCAGGCCGGGTGCTCGCCGTCCAGGGAAGCCCGGTCTCCGGACTCGCCAAGCTGGCGGCGGCCGCCCCGCACACCACGAGTGTCACCGCGACCAGCGCACGCAACGACTCGGCCGGTGACGTCGGTGGGACCGCGGCTCGCGTGTCCGTCGCGTCGTCCCGAGCGGGTACGAGCGCGGCGACCGTCTGGTCGAACGACGACTTCGCCAAGAAGGTGTGGTTCCTGACGCCGAAGGGTCTGCGCCCGGGTTGGTCGACGTACGTCCAGAGCAGCGCAGGCGCTTACCAGCACGTCATCGACGCGGTGACCGGCCGGGTCCTCTACCGGCACTCCAACTCCGACAACGCGCGCGGTGACGCCTACGTCTACGACTACTACCCGGGTGCCGCCAAGGGCGGTCACCGGCGAGTGGTGAACCTGGTCAAGCGCGGCTGGATCAAGAAGCACGCACACTTCCTGCGGGGGACCACCGTCACCACCTGGGACGACCTGAACGACGACAACCGGATCAACCCCGGTGAGAAGACCCCGGTGCCCGGGAAGAAGCACCGTGCCCAGTTCGCGCTGGACCCGTTCGGGAAGCGCGCGTCCAGCCTGTGCTCCGCGAGGTTCAAGTGCACCTGGAACCCGAACAGGGCGTTCTCGTGGCGGGTCAACCGCAAGGCCGACGCGACGCAGGCCTTCTACCTGGCCAGCAACTACCACGACTACCTGGCCAAGCCGCCGATCAGCTTCACGCGGGCCGCCGGCAACTTCTCGCGCAAGGGCGGCGACCCCGTTCGGCTCAACGCCCTCGACGGTGCGAACACGCTCCACGGCTTCCCCGACGGAAACCACATCGACAACGCCAACATGAGTACGCCGCCCGACGGAACGCCGCCGACGATGCAGATGTACCTGTGGCACATGCCTGGCGCGAGCGACGACCCGGCGACCGGTGACCCCTTCGTGCCGACCAGCTCGGCGTTCGACGCGAGCGTGGAGTACCACGAGTACACACACGGCCTGTCCAACCGCCTGGTGATAGACGCCAACGGCAACTCGACGCTCAACGACATCCAGGCCGGCTCGATGGGTGAGGCGTGGAGCGACTACTACGCGATGGACTACCTGGTGCACAAGGGGTTCGTGCGAGACACCAAGAAGTCCGGGCAGGTCCTCGAGGGCAAGTACCTCATGGCCAACAAGGCGCCGTTCCGCACGGAGGCGATCGACTGCGCCGTCCACGCTCACGCCAAGAACTGCAAGAACCCCGGCGTCAAGCGAGGCGGCTACACCTACGGTGACTTCCCGCGGATCGGTGGCGGACCCGAGGTCCACGCCAGTGGCGAGGTCTGGGCCCAGACCCTCTGGGACCTGCGCAGGGCGCTGGGTCACAGGGTGGCCGACACGCTGATCACCCGCGGGATGTCGCTGTCGGCGGACGACCCGTCGATGCTCGATATGCGCGACGCGATCCTGCGGGCCGACCTGGTGCGGTACAACCGCAAGCACACGGCCCGGATCTGGAAGGTCTTCGCCCACCGCGGCATGGGCTTCTACGCCGGAGCGATCGACTCGGCCGACACCACGCCGGGCCAGGACTTCCACACGCCGCCGCCGGCCAAGCACCCGCACGACGGCACGATCGCGGGCGTGGTGACCGACCCGACGACCGGCGACCCCGTCCCGGGTGCGGTGGTCCAGGTGACCGGACAGGGTGACCAGTACACCGCCACGACCAACAGCAACGGCTTCTACGAGATCGACAACCTGGTGACCGGTAGGTATGCCAAGGTCGCGGCGTCGGGGCCGGGCTACTTCGGTCGGGCTCACCGCGGCACGGCCGTCAGCATCGGGAAGTTCAAGGTCCCGGCCGACTTCACCAACTTCAAGATCATCCGCGACTGGGCCGCCACCTCCGGTGGGGCCTCCGTCACCGCCTTCGACGGTCCGGACTACTCGGACTTCGGATGCGGACCCGACGGTGCGCTCGACACGTCCCTGAGCACCGGCTGGGGCAGCACCACCGGCAACGACAACGGTGATCCCACGAACGTGTTCGTGCCCAAGGCGCTGACGGTCGAGCTGCCGAAGGCGGTCGACATCGACACCTTCCAGGTCGACCCGAACGCCACGTGCGGTGACGGGGCGAGCGCCTCGACCGGCAAGTACAAGATCGAGACGTCGCCCGACAACAGCACCTGGACGACGGCGGCTCAAGGCACGTTCACGTCGGCCGACCGTGGCCACCTGAACGCGGTCACCCCGACGGCCGGTGCCACCGGTGTGCAGTACGTGAGGTTCACGATCCTGGGCAACCAGACACCGGACTTCTCGACCAACTGCCCCAACGGCGCCTTCTCGGGATGCTCCTTCACCGACCTCTCGGAGCTGGCGGTCTTCGGATCCGCGACCCCCTGAGGGCGATCAGGAACGCCGACAGCGAAGGCCCGGACCTCACGGTCCGGGCCTTCGTCGTGTGCGGTCAGCGGGTCAGTTGCCCCCGGTGAGCTTCTCGCGGAGCGCCTGGAGGGCCTCGTCGGATGCCAGCGACCCGGAGTCGGTCTCGGTCGTGGTCTCGCCGCCCGAGGAGTACGACGTGGCGTCGCCGGCCTCGACCTCGGCCTGCTTGGCCTCCTCCTGCTGCTTGACGTGGGCCTCCCAGCGGGCATGGGCCTGGGCGTACTGCTCCTCCCATGCCTTGCGCTGCTCGTCGAAGCCCTCGAGCCACTCGCCCGTCTCGGGGTCGAAACCCTCGGGGTAGATGTAGTTGCCCTGCTCGTCGTACGTCGCGGCCATGCCGTAGAGCGTCGGGTCGAACTCATCGACGTCCGTGGCGGTGGTCGTCTCGTTGGCCTGCTTCAGCGACAGCGAGATCCGGCGACGCTCGAGGTCGATGTCGATGATCTTGACCATGACGTCGTCGTTGACCTGGACGACCTGCTCGGGGATCTCCACGTGGCGCTCGGCGAGCTCGGAGATGTGGACCAGACCCTCGATGCCCTCCTCCACCCGGACGAACGAGCCGAACGGCACCAGCTTGGTGACCTTGCCCGGCACGATCTGGCCGATCTGGTGGGTGCGGGCGAAGTGCTGCCAGGGGTCCTCCTGCGTCGCCTTGAGCGACAGCGAGACCCGCTCGCGGTCCATGTCGACGTCG
>JAICSC010000211.1 GCA_025937085.1 Nocardioides sp. | reverse complement strand
GCGCAAAGGAGAAAAGCCCACAGCGCCAGGCGCGCTCTTCGTCGTCGATCCGAACCGCGGACCAGCACCCGCACGCCGTACGCCGCGCTCTGTTACCGTGAACCCGTCATGACGCGCAGCCTCCTCCTTCGCTGCCGCAGCGAGGTCTAGCCAGGCCGGACCTCCTCGCTGCGGAGTGATCGCGTGCGCGCCGGCCGCCACCCCGCCCCAGTGAGCAGGACCGGATCATGACTCTTCAGTTCGAGGGATTCAGCAACACCCAGCAGCCCAGCCCGATGCCGTTCGGGCGGTACCGCGCGTTCGAGCCCATCGATCTTCCCGACCGCACCTGGCCCACGCGGCAGATCACGCACGCGCCGCGGTGGCTGTCGACCGACCTGCGTGACGGCAACCAGGCCCTGATCGACCCGATGACACCGGCGCGCAAGCTTCGGATGTTCGAGCTGCTGGTGCAGATGGGCTACAAGGAGATCGAGGTCGGGTTCCCGAGCGCCAGCGAGACGGACTTCGCGTTCGTCCGGCAGCTGATCGAGCAGGACCGCGTGCCCGAGGACGTGACGATCTCGGTGCTGACCCAGGCACGTGAGGACCTGATCGAGCGCACCGTGCACTCGCTGGTCGGCATCCACCACGCGAACATCCACCTCTACAACGCGCTGGCGCCGTTGTTCCGCCGGGTGGTCTTCCGGGCCGGTCCCGACGAGATCAAGGACATCGCGGTCCGCGGCACCGAGGTCGTGATGAAGCACAGCGAGAACGTCCTCGGGCAGACGATCATCGGCTACGAGTACAGCCCCGAGATCTTCACCGGCACCGAGCTGCCGTTCAGCGTCGAGGTCTGCGAGGCGGTCAGCGACGTCTGGCAGCCCGACGACGGCCGCGAGATCATCCTCAACCTGCCTGCGACGGTCGAGATGGCCACCCCGAACGTGTACGCCGACCAGATCGAGTGGTTCTCCCGTCAGCTGTCGCGGCGCGAGTTCACCACGATCTCGTTGCACCCTCACAACGACCGGGGTACGGCGGTCGCAGCCACCGAGCTGGCGATGATGGCCGGGGCCGACCGGGTCGAGGGCTGCCTGTTCGGCCACGGCGAGCGCACCGGCAACGTCTGCCTGGTCACCCTGGGCATGAACCTGTTCAGCCAGGGCATCGACCCGAAGATCGACTTCGCCGTCGGCGGCGGCATCGACGAGATCCGGCGCACCGTCGAGTGGTGCACCCAGCTGCCCGTGCACCCGCGGCACCCGTACGCCGGCGACCTGGTCTACACGGCGTTCTCCGGCTCCCACCAGGACGCGATCAAGAAGGGTCTGGAGGACCTCGAGCGTCAGGCCAAGGAGCGGGGCGTGCCGGTCGAGCAGCTGCCGTGGGAAGCCCCCTACCTGCCGATCGACCCCAAGGACGTCGGCCGCACCTACGAGGCGGTCATCCGGGTCAACAGCCAGTCCGGCAAGGGTGGCGTGGCCTATGTCCTCAAGGCCGAGCACAACCTCGACCTCCCTCGACGTGCCCAGATCGAGTTCAGCCGGGTCATCCAGGAGCGCACCGATGCCGACGGCGGCGAGATCAGCCCGGCGCAGATCTGGGAGGTGTTCGAGGAGGAGTACCTCTCGCGCGAGGCACCCCTGAAGCTGAACTCCGTCCACACGTCGTCCGCGGCCGGCGAGAAGGACCGGCTCGACGTCAACGTGTACGTCGATGGCGAGCCACACGCGCTCACCGGTGAAGGCAACGGCCCGATCGCGGCGTTCGTGGACGCGATCAACGGGGTCGAGCGTGCAGGCGGCTCGTTCGACGTACGGGTCCTCGACTATGCCGAGCACGCGCTCAGCTCCGGCGGTGACGCCATCGCCGCGGCGTACGTCGAGTGTGCGATCACAGGTGCGGGCGGTGAGACCGAGGTCGTGTGGGGCGTCGGCCTCGACGCCAACATCGTGACCGCATCGCTCAAGGCGGTGATCAGCGCGGTCAACCGGGTGGGCTGACCGCGCTGACCGGTCTCAGGTCCGAGTCTCAGGCCGTACGCCGACGCCGGGCCGTGTGCACCGCGAGGTAGCCCGCCGCGACCAGGAACACCAGGAACGTGAGCAGGAAGCCGAACCACGAGATGTAGCCGACGACGTCGGCGAGGTTCCAGCCCTTGGCGTTCTTGACGGCGGGGATGCCGCTGATCATGAACAGGCCGAACGCGACGCCGAGCAGGCAGCCGAGGGTGCGCATCGGGTGAGTGGTGAGCTGACGCATGATTTCCTCCGTGTGGGCGGCGGCCCGGCGGCCGCGGACGAGAAGACTGTGACCGACCCGGACAGTGAGCGGCAGGGACCGCTGTCCCGGACGAGCCGGGACGTCCTCCCGGCAAGCGGGACCGGCGATCCGCTGCGGGGCGGGCCCGGCGCGCCCACAATGTCGCCATGGTCGCCATGCATCAGCGCCAGGCCGCCCGGGTGGGGATCGCCGTCGCCGTCCTGTCGGTGCTGCTGGCGGTGGTCGGCTTCTGGCTCGCCTGGGGTCCGGGCCAGCGCTCGCTCTCGGGGCTGGTCCACGACAACACCCTGAACAACGCCGGCAACGGGGTGTGGATCTCCGCCCTGGCGATCGTGCTGCTGCGGCTGCGACCGGGCAACCGGCTCGGCTGGCTCGTGCTTTGGCTGGCCCTGGCCAACAGCATCACGATGTTCGGGTCGGGCTGGGCGCTGGCGTCGTACCACGTCGACCTGCCGGGTCGTGCGTTCGCCGCCTGGTGGGCCGGCTGGGTGTGGGCGCCGGCGTTCCTCCTGGGGTCCTCGCTGATGCTGCTGGTCTACCCGTCGGGCCGCACCTCGTCGCGGTTCGGTCATCGGCTCGCCGTGACATCTCTGGTGTCGTCGGCCGGTCTCGTCGTCGGCATGGGCCTGCTCGACGCGCCGTACGACTCGGTCGTGGTCGGGCACCGACTCGGGCACAACCCGCTGAGCCGCGGCGCCCTCCAGGGGCCGATCCTCGGGCTGGCCGTGGCCTCCGTGCTGCTGGGCGTCGCGGTCGTGTTCGCGACGTGGGGTCACACCGCACGTCGGCTGTGGCGGGCCGCGAGCCCCGAGCGCGAGCAGCTGGCCTGGCTGATCGTCGCCGTCGTGCCGGAGCTGGTCGTCGCGCCGCTCAACTCGCCGTGGTTCGAGTTCGCGACCAACGTGATCACCGCGGTGGCGCTGGCGATCGGGATCGTGCGCGCCCAGCTGTTCGACATCAAGCTGGTGCTGAGCAGCGGGCTGGTCTACGGGTCGCTGACCGGCCTGGCGGTGGGCGCCTACTTCGCCGTCGTCGCGCTGATCACCACGGTCACGCCGAGCGGCCCCGTCCCGACCCTGTTCGCGGTGGCCGCGGTCGGGCTGCTCGTCGTCCCGGCGCACCGTCTGTTGCTGCGCTTCTTCGGGCGCCTCGTGTACGGCGACCGGGCCGACCCGATCCGCGCCCTCCGCCGGGTCGGCGAGGGGATGCGCGCGGCGGGCGAGGAAGGGCTGCGGCCGATGCTGGCCGGGATCGCCGAGGCGCTGCGGAGCCCACGAGTGGCCGTGCACGACATCGACGGTCTCGTCGCCGAGGTCGGTGCGGAGGCGAACGGTCATCCGGAGCACCGCGTCCCCTTGGAGTACGCCGGCAGCCAGGTCGGCGAGCTGGTCGTCTCCGGCCGCACCGAGCGTGACCACCTGGGCCGCGCCGACCGGCGACTCGTCACCGCCCTGTCCGGACCGGTCGCCGCGGCCGTCCATGCCGCACGGTCCGCACGCGAGCTGGGGGAGTCGCGGGCGCGTGTGCTGGCGGTCCGCGAGTCCGAGCGCGTGCGACTCCGGGCGGACCTCCACGACGGCGTCGGCCCGTCGCTGTCGGGGATCTCGCTCGGGCTCGAGGCGGCCCGCGGAGCGGTCGAGACGAGCCCCGAGCGGCTCGCCGAGATCCTCGACGTGCTGCACCGGGAGGTGGACTCGCTCGTCTCGGAGGTGCGCGGGATCATCGACGATCTCGGACCGGGCGAGGTCGACCTGCTCGCGTCACTCCGCCGCCAGGTCGAGGCGGTCGGCGCCTCCGGCGTGTACGTCGAACTGCAGCACGGGGACGAGCAGATCCGCGCGAGCCCGGCCGCCGCCGTCGCGGCCCAGCGGATCGCGGGCGAGGCGCTGACGAACGCCGTACGCCACGCGGGTGCCACCCGGATCTCGGTGTCTGCGACCGAGCAGGCGGAGGGACTCGTGCTCCTGGTGGTCGACGACGGATGCGGTGCGGTGGCACCGCGAACGGGTGGCGTCGGGCTCACCTCGATGCGCGAACGCGCCGAGGCCGTCGGCGGTAGCCTCCACATCGACGCCTCGCCCGGGCGTGGCACCATCGTGCGCGCAGTCCTGCCGACGGAGCTCCCACGATGAGTGCGCCGATCCGCGTCGTGCTCGCCGACGACCACCCGATGTACCGGTACGGCGTCGAGGCGGTGCTCGCGGACGTCGCCGCGATCGACCTCGTCGACACCGCGTCATCCGGGACGGAGCTGCTGGCGCTGGTGCACCGCACCCGTCCCGACGTGGTGCTCACCGACCTGCGGATGCCGGACCTGTCGGGCATCGAGGTGACCCGCCGCCTGCTCGCCGCGGACCCCGACCTGCCCGTGCTGGTGCTCACCATGCACGACGACGACGAGAGTGTGTACGGCGCGATGCGCGCGGGGGCGAGGGGCTACCTGCTCAAGGGCGCGGACGGGTCGGAGCTGGTCTCGACGATCCAGACCCTCGCTGCTGGCGGCACCGTCTTCGGTCCGTCCGTCGCCCGGCGGATCGTGGGCTTCTTCCTCGAGACGAGCCACCGGTTCCGGAGCGGTGCGTTCCCCGAGCTCACCCGCCGGGAGCGGGAGGTGCTCGACATGGTCGCGGCAGGCCATCGCAACTCGGTGGTCGCCACCAAGCTCGGCCTCTCGGAGAAGACCGTGCGCAACCACCTGTCCGCCATCCTGCTCAAGCTCCAGGTCGAGGACCGGTCGGCGGCGATCGTCCGGGCCCGCGAGGCCGGCCTCGGTCGCCCCGACCCGACCGGATGAGCCGTCAGCGCCGCAGGACCATCAGCTCGACCCGCTGCTCCGAGCCCTCTCGCAGCGGCTCGAGCTCACCCGTGCCGACGAAGCCGTAGCGCTCGTACGCCGCTCTGGCGCCCGCGTTGGCGACGTTCACGTCGAGCTGGGCCGGCCGGTCGGGCGGCAGGACCGCGTCGAGGATGCGACGTGCGTGGCCTCGGCCGCGGTGGTCCGGGTCGGTCCACATCCCCCACACGTGCGGCGTGCCGGCGTTGTCGAAGGCGCCGCCGACGGAGACCGGGTCCGGGTCCTCGACGACGTAGACCGGACCGGTGAGCCGCTGCCGCCAGTCCCGCTCAGCGAAGCCGTGCTCCCGGTCCAACGTGGAGGAGAACGCATCGGGGGAGTCCGCGAGTGCGCGCAACCGGATCCCGCGGAACGTCTCCCAGTCGTCGGGCCCGAGGCGGCGCAGCCTGCTCACGACGTCCACGTTCGCAGCGACGCTGGGGTCGCACCACTGGATTTCGGTGCCATGCTGGTGTCGGAACAGGTCGGTCAGCTCTTCTTCGACAGCGGCTCGGGCAGCGAACGCCTGGAGTACACCGAGTACGGCGCGGGCCCCCACTGGTTCGTCCTGCTGCACGGTCGGCTGATGCCCCGTCGGATGCACCAGCCGCTTGCGCGGCCCTGGCGGGAGAGGGGCTGCACGTGGTGACGCTCGACCTGCTCGGCCACGGGCGGTCCGACCGCCAGGCCGACCCGCTGGTGCGTCCAGGGACTGATCGTCGAGATGCCCGTGCTCGACAACGCACTCGAGGCCGGGATCGTCGCGTTCGTGCCGATCCTGTTCGCGGCCCGGTTCGCGCCGTTCACGGTCGACGCCGTACGCCGGCTCACCCGGCCGGTGCCGCGCGGGCTCGTGCCGTTCTGGGCGGGGATCGCACTCGACACGATGGACCAGCGGGCCGACTCGGTGGCGGCCGTCCTGCACGGCATCATCTTCGGCCGGATCGCACCGTCCTCCAGGCAACGCCGCCGGATCACGGCTCCGGCGCTGATCGTCGGCCACACCGCCGACCCGATCCACCCGTTCGCCGACTCGCGGATGCTGGACGGCGAGCTGGAGAACGCGGAGTTCGTGCGGGCCTCGACGCTGCTGGAGTGGCGCTTCTGGCCCGACCGGCTGAACAAGACTGCGGCCGAGTTCGCCCGGCGCTGCTGGGCGACACCCGGCCGCGCGCGACGTACCTCCACGCCCTGATCCGGCCGACCCGGCAGAATGGACCGGTGCCCCTCTACCGCGACGAGGCGATCGTGCTGCGCACCCACAAGCTGGGTGAAGCCGATCGCATCAT
>JAICSC010000372.1 GCA_025937085.1 Nocardioides sp. | reverse complement strand
TGGTCGGCGACGTACGGGATCACCGTGGAGCAGACACCGACGCCGACCCCCCACCACAACCACAGCGGGTGGCCGAACGCCGGCGCGGCCTGGGCGATCCCGAACGGCGTGGCGACCAGCGCACCCACCACGACCGCCACCGACAGTCGGTCCACGCCGCCGGGGCCGGAGATCCGGTGCCCGAGCACGACGTACAGGACGAAACCGATGCAGTTGGCCGCCGCCCAGAGCAGTCCCGCCGTGCCGCCCGCGAGGCTGACCTGGGTGAGCAGGGCGATGCCGCCGACGACGAGCGCAAGTGCGAGCGAGTTGCGGCGCGAGCGGACGCCGTACGCCGCCAGAGCGACGACGCCGAGGAACTCGATGCTGGCGACGGTGGCCAACGGAGCGCGGTCCAGGGCGAGGTAGAACGACGCGTTCATGCCCGCGAGAACGGCACCGAGTGCGAGCATGGCCCGCCGGTCGTGCGGCGGCGCATCCCGGAGCACCCGCCACGGGCGGCGCCAGGCGGCGAACACCAGTGCTGCGCTGGCGAGCCGCAACCAGGCGACCCCCACCGCGTCGACGTGGACGAACAGCAGGACGGCGAAGGACGGACCGAGATAGTGGAAGGTCGCACCGAGGACCACCGCTCCGAGCGCGGACGGCGTCACGCTGGCGTCGGAGCCGGAGCCGGGCCGGGTTTCGACGGTGGTCGAGCCGGGGTCGGACGCAGTGCGGGGCATGCCTCCATACTCGGAGGGGATACCGGCGATCTGAAGGGTTGATCCGAGGCACTCGGCATGTTTTCCTTGGGAAACGAAGGTGGATCTGTTGACTGACCTGCAACTGCACGAACAACTCGATGAGACCAACCGGCGCCTCCTGCGGGAGATGCACGGGGACCCGAGGCTGTCGATGTCCGAGCTCGGGCGCCGCGTCGGTCTGTCCGCGCCGGCGGTGAGCGAGCGGGTCCAGCGGCTACAGCGGGCGGGCGTGATCACCGGCTTCCGGATGGACGTCGACCCTGCGGCCCTCGGACTCCCGGTCACCGCGTTCGTCCGACTTCGACCCGCCCCGGGTCAGCTCGGCCGGATCGCCGAGCTGGCGGTGTCGACCGAGCAGGTCAGCGAGTGCCATCGGATCACCGGCGAGGACTGCTTCCTGATCAAGCTGCACGCTGCGACCGTGGCCGGTCTCGCGGAGGTGCTCGACCTGTTCCTCAAGCACGGGCAGACGGTCTCCTCCATCGTGGTCACGAGCCCGGTGCCTGGCCGGCCGTTGCCGATCCCCGACTAGCGGCGCTATCGGTCTGCGTTCACCACGTCGACCCGCACCGCGCACGCGTCGGCGATCGCGGCGTCCAGGACGGCCCGACGCGGGTCGGGTACGGCGAGCCACGGGCCGACCCGGGTGAGCCCGGCGAGGCGAGGGTCGGCCAGCACCTCATCGACCGCCGCACGATCACCGCCGGTGACCAAGAGCATGCCGCTTCGCCGGTCGAGCGTGTCGAGAGCCAGGATCCGGGCCGCATGCTCGGCCGCCGCCTCGTACGCCTGTCGGGCCTGGTTGCCGCGCCGCCGGGCGAACCGCTGTTGGCTCTGCCCCCCGGCCTTGGTGCGTCCCTGCACGTGGCGCTGCCCGACCTTGTGCTCGACGATCTCCTCACCGGTCAGGCGGGCGACGGCGAACCCGCCCTTGCGGACCAGCAGCACGCCCCAGCACTCGGGCGTGGTGATGCTGTCGGCGAACGCGCTCGCGTCGGCGGCTCCGGCGTACGCCGTGTCGAAGGGTGGCCGGGCGAGGAAGGTCGAGCCGTCGGAGGCCCGGCCGTCGAGTGCGCCGTCGCTCACGCCGAACGACGTGTCACCGTGCCGGGTCTCGAAGTTCTCGACCCAGCGGACGAAGCGCCCCGGAGTGACGAGCACAGCTGTCACCGGTGACTCAGCCTGGATCCGTGGATGGGCGCCGTAGCGAGCGGCACCAGAGGGGTGCGATGGCAAGGCGCCCGGCGCGAGGGCGGTCTGGTTGCACCGTTGAGCGTCGGCAACGCCGCCAGCGTGCCGCTCTGGGGCCGCGCAGTAGGTGAGCCATCCATGGATTCAGGCTCAGCCCCAGGTGACGCGGGCGCCCTCGGCCCACAGCTCGAGGCGCTCGTCGGAGACCTCGTCGCTGCGGTTCCAGAGCGTGAGGTAGAGCGCGACCGCGGACCCGCGGAGCACGACGTCGGCGTCTTCGTCGCCGAGACCGCGTGCGGTGACGGGTTGCTGCGTGCTGAGCGCGACAAGCCAGCGCTGGTCGGCATCCTCCGGCAGTACCGCGATGGTGAACGGCTCGTCACTGCGCAGTTGCGAGCGCGGGCGCGGGAGGAAACCGGTGAGCAGCTCGTCGATGCCGTCGAGAGCGAGGTCACGGTCGATCCAGGTGTCGGCCGCCTTCGGGTACCGACCGAGGACCGCGGAGAGCGCGTCGACGGCGTGGACCGTCGTCTCATGACACTGCCGCCGCGCCCAGAACTGTCGGGGTGGGGGCGCATCGGCAAGGAAGACGGGGGCCGAGAGGTCATCCGGAGCATCACCGATGACCCGCGCCAGGCGATCGGCACCGTCGCGCAACCACGCCACCGGGTCGGCTGCTCCGGAACCTTCGCGCTCGGTCGCGTCCAGGTCGACCTCCGCACCGAGGAGATGGGCGGTCGCCCACCGGTGGATGAGTCCCTGGTGCGCGACCAGGCGGCGTACGTCCCAGTCGGGCGTGGTCGGGACGCCGGTCTCGAGCCCGGCTGCCGTCGCGGACTCCGCGAACGCGTCCATTGCTGCGTGGAGCCCCACCAGATGCTGCTCGAGGTGCATGTGGGCAGTGTTACAGGCCACCGCCCGGTCGCGCCCGAGGATTACGGCGACCGTAGGTGCGCTCTCTGACCCGGCCGGCGCCCTAGCATGCTGGGCATGACCGTGCGCGAGGCCCGCTA